>CASFSH010000418.1 GCA_949297205.1 uncultured Bacillota bacterium
CCATGAAGTAGTACCTGTGTTATAAAAGCAGCTTGAACGTCCGAAATTTTCATTATTGATGCCAAAATAATAGTTGGGTATGTACAAAGGCAGCTGCATATTTTTTTCAACAGGGTTTTTCGGGTTTGTGGGCAAAGTATCAAGAATAGCCTCCATTGCTGAATCTTTATCCCCCGACAGCAGATCTGCAAAGGCTTTAAACAAATTGCCATGGCAATACACAGCCCCATTTTCCAATGCTCCCATTTGTTTTATACTGATTTTTCCCCATTTTTCATTCCAACGTGTAAACGGAGGATCTGACAATTTATATCCGCATACTGTTTTTAACCTGTCAAGACTTTTTTTAACCATATCAAGCCTTTCATTTTTCGCCACACCTGAAATAATTGCCCATGTCTGAGTATTTAAAAATATTTTTCCTTCTTCATCTTCTTTTGTTCCGAGTTTTCTTCCATCGTCATCAATTGCCGCCAGATACCATTCTCCGTCCCATGCATATCTATTTAAATTATCAGATAATTTCTGTGCTCTTCTTTCCAGTTCCTCATCATAAAACAATTTGTTTATTTCATTTATACAATATATAAGTGCCATTGAATTCCATACCGATTCTCCTCTGCCTTTTCTTCCTGCACCGTTCATGGGATCAGTCCAGTCACCGTCACGCATAAGGCAAAGTCCATGTTCTCCCATTTCTTCAGGAGAACTCATAAAATATGCTGCTTTGATAATATGTTCTTTTATGCTGTCTTTTATATTGCTGTCGTAATACCCTACCACACTATCATAAAGACTGTTATCCTTTATAATATATGAAATCACTTCTATAAAACATATTATAATCCATAATGGACCGTCGCTGTGTCTGAGAAGCGATAATCCTCTTGACGGAGTTCCGTCATGAATATTCCATTGTTTTATATAACCGGATATGTGCTGACGTTCCATAACTTTTTTCATGATTTCAAAGGCCTCATACGGTTCTGCAAATGCATAACCCATGCTATCCTGTAATTCATTTCTCACAGGACTTGAACAATCCAGACGGTTTGTCCTCGACAAAAATGTAACCTGCTTTTTAAACCAATATTTTACTAACAAATCAAGTTCTGTGTTTCCTGTTTTCGGTGCAAAACCGGAACATCTCTTTTCCCATATACTTTCCGTATTTTTCAATTCTTCCTCAATATTTATGCCGATCTCTTTTTTTTATCTCATTTTTGTGGGGAGTTACTCCCATTATAAAATTAACAGTATATCTTTCATTCTTTCCGATAACAAATTTATTCTCTACGGCACCTATAATACTTTCCATTCCCTGAGTTATTGTATTATGACACTTTCCCTCTTTAACCTCCAGTGGTATTTCTGTTTCATCTTCACATCCGTAAAAACGATATTTGTTTGTTTCAAAAGAATTAATGTTTTGATCACAATAGAGATAAACATATTTTAATTTATCGTCAAGCTTCTTTTTATCATCGTACAATGCATGAGTCGGAAATGCATATTTATATATATAATTGTTTTCCTCGTCATATTTGCAGTAACTGCCCATAAAGCTGAAATCCTCAAAGGAAAATACAG
>CASFSH010000419.1 GCA_949297205.1 uncultured Bacillota bacterium
TGATGTTCTGAATATAGTTCCGAATGACGTCGAGTCATTTGATGTGTCGGGAGAATACATATATATTGATACCGAAACCGACAGAGAGAAAAGGGCAGTAATAGAATCCGATGCAACTTATTATTATAATTATGAAGCTATAAATTCACAAACCGATATGTCGGACATAAGCTTTATTCCTCAGACAGGGTCAATAAAACTGATTGATAATAATCAAAATGGAAAATATGATATAGTAATAATACTTGATTATGAAGTAAGAGTTGTAGAAACTGCAGAAAGTGAAAATATATATGCAAAATATGGAGAAAGTGCTGTTGAAATAACTTATGATACCATAATTACCGATTCAAGCGGTGCAATATTCAATGACGCATCTGTTTTGTCGGAAAATGATATTGTTCATGTTATTTTTGAGAATGGAACGGAAAAAGCAAAATATGTATATATACAAACTCAGTCAGTAACAGGAACCATAACATACATTGACAGAGATGTCCAAAAAATAATTATTTTGGACGGAGATAAAGAATATAATATTCCTGATTCAAAGTATGATTTGAGTGCAATACTCAAGGCAAGAATGAATGTTACATTATATCTTGATATGAACAGTAATTTTGCAGGATATGTGATTACAGCTTCTACGGATTGGGCGTATGGATACATGGTTGACATAAAGACATATCTGTCAGAAGATACAGGCGAAGATGTATTATCTGTAAAACTTTATGATGTAAATGAAAGAAAGCTAAAGACTCTTTTCTGTCGTGAGAAGGTAAAAGCTGAAGGAATAACATATAAAAGAGCGGCATACCAGACGCTGATTGACAATCTTGGTCTTTATGAGTATATGGAGGACGGAACAACAAGAGTATGGGATCAGCTTATAAGATATAAAGTAAACAGTGACGTGCTAATAACAGAAATGGATTTTGCACCTAATGCCACTGATTATTCTGCAATAATTAATATGATTCCGCCCAGCACTGCTACAGGCCTTTATAAATTAACCGGCTCAATGTCTTATCTTGCTTCAAATGATGCTTCAACAATAGCGTCGGCAATGGACAGAACACGTTCAAGACTGCCTTATTGGGCAAATTCACATCCAATATATCATAAAAGAATAATTTTATCTGAAAACGGTCAGGCAAAATATAATACCTGGCATCCCGAAATAACTGTCAGTAATGATACTGTTGCACTGTTCGTTCCTCAGGACAGAAATAATGAAGAAGGATACAGAGTGTCAACGGCCGGAGTAAGCAGAAGCGAACCGCAGCTGGTTATAGATTTCTTTACGGTGGCAGAGGAATCGGAATCAACAACCATTATGGTTATATATGACGGGGACGGAGCCCCCACATCTGATTCGGCAGGGGGTGTAAATAATGATGTAAATATTATAGATCCGCTCTCAACTGCCTATATTATAACAGATATTAATGAAGTTTATCTTGAGGACAGTGAT
This sequence comes from uncultured Bacillota bacterium, assembly GCA_949297205.1. Taxonomy (GTDB): domain Bacteria; phylum Bacillota; class Clostridia; order UBA1381; family UBA1381; genus RGIG1988. The sequence continues at coordinate 1,475 of CASFSH010000419.1, forward strand.
CTTGTAACACATAAGATTGATTTGTGCGGAGTGAACGGAGAAATAACTCTTTACACAAAAAATGATCAATGGGTAGATACCGTTGGAATGAAGAAGGGCGATTTTGTAGCAATGTCTTACAGCGGACAGTTTATTAATGCAATTGATATATTGACGTCGGTTGACGAATTTAAAGATTATCAAAGTCCTGATTTTAAAAATCTGACGGCGGAGGTATTCGGTGACAGAGGACAGATTGTTGGATATGCGTATGAAAACAGAGACGGAATAGGACTGGTTACCTCAGATCCTGCAAATATAAATAATCTGACATTGGGAGAACTTACTGTAATGCCTATACAGACAGCGGCACCAATGTATGAATATGACGCAAAAACAGGAGAAGTAACCACATCGGATTTAAGCTGTATAAAGTGGTATCAGAATACACATGATTTGGAAAAAACTTCAATTGTATATACAGGATATCAAAACGCAGACGCAAAATACACATTTATAATCAATAACTTATTTGAATAGAAAGGAGGAAACCAAAATGAACAAATCAAAAATTATAATAAGTACCATATCGGCAATTTCGGTATATGCTATGATAGCTTCGGCATCATTTGCCGCGCCGGTTAATGAATTTACGGTATATGAAGAAGATTTCCGTTCAACAGGAGTTGCAAGTACGGTTTTAACAAACGAAATGGATTGGCATTGCAGAGCTGAATACTTAAAAAGCGGAGAGTATGCCGAGATAAACAGAACCGGTACAAGATTAAGAGAACTTATTTCAATGTCTGATGAAGGAACACAGATAAAAAATACAGAAGCGGATTTTAAAGCATGGATCTACAAAATGTATAATAACAAATATCTTTCATCATATCTTGAAGATAATTATTACGTTGAAATGAATATAAAAGTTGACGATTATGTAACCGGGTTTGACGGTGAAAACAGATTTTCGGCAATGTTTCAGTTTTCTCAGGAAAGCGGAGATGATTTAATAATGTTTTCTGTTGAAGAGGATGGAATAAGATATTTTACAGATGGAGGATGGCAAAATTATGCCGATTATACGCCGGGTAACGATGTGCATAATTATCGCCTTGAGGTATTTGACGGAATGGGAACAATGTATATTGACGATGATGAAATGTTCAGCTATACATTGCCTGTTTCGGAAGAGTATGTAAATATCAGATTCGGCTGCGGAAGCAGAGGGGAATTTGATCAGGGTCAATGTGTTATTTCAGATATGAAATTTGTAAAATGCTACAGCGATGATACAATTGTTGATACATTTATCGATCTGTCGCAGGTTACAAATTATGAAAGCGTTGAAACGGTAAATAAAGATTTAAGATACGGAACGGAAAACGGAATAAGCTTTGAACAAAACGGTTATATCGAATATGATCTTACAAAGGACTACGGAATTACCGGTCTTATGCTGAACTTCACCGCCGCAAACAGTGAGTTTGACAATATAAAAATTACAGCATGGGATCT
>CASFSH010000420.1 GCA_949297205.1 uncultured Bacillota bacterium
AATGTTTTATCACCAAATGACGGTATAATGTTTTTATATCTTCATTTTGTAAAGCATTTTCTGAGTTCCGGTGCCGGTATAAGACAACTTCTTGATGTTGCAATATACAGCAGATATTATAAAGATAAAATTGATTGGGACAAGTTTTTTAATAAATTGGAAAGTATTCATTATTTACAGTTATATAGATATATTCTATCTGTTGCCGTAAAATATATGGGATTTAAAAAAGAGGATCTTCCCGTTGTAAATTATGATTTTGAAAAAGCGGATATAATTGTGGAAGATTTAAGACATTGCGGAATTTTCGGTCACAATGAAGCAGATCTTACTCAATTTAAAAGAATATATGAAAAGAAAAGAAATGAAAAATACGGATTTGTTAATTATGATGAATATGAAAAGATATATCATACTTCAAAGTTAAAGATCATTTTTCCATCTTTGATAATTATGAAAGGAAAGTATGATTATTTGAAAAAACATCCGTATTTACTTCCAATTGCATGGATACAGCGGATTGTATCTGCCGGTTGGGGTATGATAACCAAAAAGAAAAAAATCAAAACATACACTAATATAAATACCATTAATACAAATCAAGCTATAAATGACAGAATGAAATTAATGGAAGAACTTGATATAATTTAAATATTATAATGAAAGAGTTGAAAAAGATGGGTACAATATTTGAAAACAAAACATTAATGATAACAGGCGGTACCGGGTCGTTTGGAAATGCAGTTTTAAACCGTTTTTTAACTACCGATATAGGAGAAATAAGAATCTTTTCAAGAGATGAAAAGAAACAGGACGACATGCGTCATGAATTTCAAGCAAAATTTCCTGATTACGCAGAAAAAATATCATTTTATATCGGTGATGTTCGTGATTTGCAAAGTGTCAAAAATGCAATGCATGGAGTGGACTATATTTTTCATGCCGCAGCATTGAAACAAGTTCCGTCATGTGAGTTTTTCCCTATAGAAGCGGTAAAAACTAATGTTTTAGGTACGGAAAATGTACTTACCGCAGCGATTGACGAAGGAGTAAAATCAGTAATATGCCTTTCAACCGACAAAGCGGCATATCCGGTTAATGCAATGGGTACCTCAAAAGCAATGATGGAAAAGGTTATTGTTGCAAAGTCACGTACAACAAGCACGACAAAAATATGCTGTACCAGATATGGAAATGTAATGTGTTCAAGAGGAAGTGTAATTCCTCTATGGATTGATCAGATAAGAAACAATCAGCCAATAACAGTTACAGACGGGTCAATGACCCGGTTCATAATGTCTCTTGATGAGGCTGTAGACCTTGTTTTGTTTGCTTTTGAACATGGAGAAAGCGGAGATATTCTTGTTCAGAAAGCACCTGCCTGTACCATAAAAACTCAGGCTGAAGCTGTTTGTGAACTGTTTGGAGCGGACACGAACAATATAAAAACAATCGGTATAAGACACGGAGAAAAAATGTACGAAACGCTTCTTACAAATGAGGAATGTGCAAATGCAATTGATATGGGTAGATTCTACCGTGTTCCTTGTGATAAACGCGGACTGAATTATGACAAGTATTTCAGTGAAGGTGACAAGGAACGAAATAAAATGACGGAATTTAATTCAAATAACACACGTCTTTTAAATGTTGAGGAAACCAAAGCTGCAATTGCAAGTCTTAAATATATACAAGAGGAATTGAAAAAATGAATGTATTAATAACAGGTGCAAAAGGTTTTGTGGGAAAAAATTTAAGCGAAGCACTAAAAAATATCCGTGACGGAAAAGACAGAACGCATTCGGGTATAAAAATTGATGAAGTATATCAATATGATATTGATTCAACCGAGGAAGAACTTAATGAATACTGCAAAAAAGCGGATTTTGTATTTAATCTTGCAGGAGTAAACCGTCCACAAAATACGGACGAATTTATGAAGGGAAACTTTGGATTTTCATCATTGCTTCTTGATACATTAAAAAAATATAATAACACTTGTCCTGTAATGCTTTCAAGCTCAATTCAGGCGACTCTCATAGGAAGATATGACAGCGAATACGGAAGAAGTAAAAAAGCCGGAGAAGAACTGTTTTTTGAATATGCAAAAGAAACGGGTGCAAAGGTTTTGGTATACAGATTCCCGAATCTTTTCGGTAAATGGTGCAGACCTAATTACAACTCGGCTGTTGCTACATTTTGTAACAATATTGCAAATGATTTGCCGATACAGATAAATGACAGAGCCACTGTATTGGAACTTTTGTATATTGATGATCTTGTTGATGAAATGATTTGTGCATTGGAAAATCGGGAGCATCACTGCGAATTTGACGGTATAAATACTGTCTTAAAGAAGGACGGGAAATATTGTGCAACACCCACAACACACAAGGTAACACTTGGTGAAATAGCGAACTTGCTTGAATTATTTAAAAATCAGCCAAACACTCTTATAATTCCGGAAATACCAGATGGCAGTTTTGAAAAAAAATTGTATTCAACCTATCTTTCCTATCTGCCAGCCGAAAAAGCAATATTTCCGTTAAAGATGAATATTGATGATCGAGGCAGTTTTACCGAGCTTTTAAAAACCCAAAAATGCGGTCAGTTTTCGGTGAATATTTCAAAACCGGGTATTACAAAAGGACAGCATTGGCATAACACAAAATGGGAATTTTTTATTGTTGTTTCAGGGCATGGACTTATTCAGCAGAGAAAAATCGGAACTGATGAGGTTTTAGAGTTTGAGGTAAACGGAACAGATATTAAAGCCGTACATATGCTGCCCGGATACACTCATAATATTATAAATTTGTCAGACAGTGAGAATCTTGTGACATTGATGTGGGCGAATGAGCAATTCGATCCCGCGCATCCTGATACTTTTTTTGAGGCGGTGAAATAATGAGCATTAAAACAGATTACAGTGATATTAAATTTAAAGATAAAGGAAAATTAAAACTATTAATTATTGTAGGAACAAGACCAGAGATTATACGTCTTGCAGCAACTATCAACAAGTGCATAAAATATTTTGACTGTATTTTGGCGCATACAGGACAAAACTATGATTATAACTTAAACGGTGTTTTTTTTAAAGATTTAAAACTTGATAATCCCGAAGTGTACATGGACGCAGTAGGTGATGACTTGGGTGCAACCGTTGGAAATATTATAAACTGTTCTTATAAACTTATGAAACAGACAAAACCCGATGCACTTCTTATACTGGGTGATACAAACAGCTGTCTTTCGGCAATTTCTGCAAAAAGACTTCATATTCCCATTTTTCATATGGAAGCGGGAAACAGATGTAAGGACGAGTGTCTACCGGAGGAAACAAACAGAAGAATAGTTGATATTATTTCAGATGTAAACCTTGCTTATTCGGAACATGCAAGAAGATACCTTCATGAGTGTGGGCTGCCTAAAGAACGTACATATGTTACGGGTTCTCCTATGGCAGAAGTACTGCATGAAAATTTTGATGATATTAATAAAAGCGATATTTTAAAAGAGTTAAAACTTGAACCGAAAAAATATATTCTGCTTTCGGCACACAGAGAAGAAAACATAGATACCGAAAAAAATTTTTTGTCACTGTTTAGTGCCATAAATAAGTTAGCTCAAAAATATGATATGCCAATTTTATATTCATGTCATCCAAGGTCTAAAAAAAGACTTGAGCAAAGCGGATTTAAGCTTGATAAAAGGGTTATACAGCATGAACCCCTTGGTTTTCATGACTATAACAATTTACAAATGAATGCTTTTGCGGTTGTATCAGACAGTGGTACTCTCCCTGAGGAATCAAGCTTTTTTACAAGTATGGGTAAACCGTTTCCCGCAGTGTGTATAAGAACATCAACAGAACGTCCGGAAGCACTTGATAAGGCTTGTTTTATTCTGGCCGGAATTGATGAGAAAAATTTGCTTCAGGCTGTAACAACAGCGGTAGAAATGGTTGAAAACGGTGATAATGGTATACCGGTCCCGGACTACAAAGAAGAAATTGTTTCTACAAAAGTGGTTAAAATTATTCAGTCGTATACAGGGGTTATTGATAAAATGGTATGGAGAAAAACATTCTAATTAAATATCATCAGAAACTGTCTTAGAATATTATGTTCTTTCTGCATTACTAATTACTCCGATATTTATTCTCAATATTGCTGTTACATCAGCTATAATTATACTAAAAGATTTTTGTCATTGTTGACTTTTTGTTATATTTTTGTAGTTTTATTACACCATATAAAAAATATATATAACTTTTTTGAAGAACATTAAAAAGTTTATTGCCATTATTTTAAAAGGTAATTTAAATTTGACATTTTAAGTAATTTCTTATATAATATATTATTGTATAAAAATATACATAAGGTGGTTACTGGAATGAAAATAATGGAATTTATAAAAAAGGAATTGGTGTATTTTGATGGTGGTACAGGTACATCGTTACAGAATATGGGACTATTGCCGGGAGAAATGCCGGAATTATGGAATTTCACTCATTCCGATGAGATAATAAGTCTGCATAAAGCCTACATTGAAGCAGGGGCAAATATTATTAAAACAAATACGTTTGGTGCAAATCCGTTAAAGTTTGCTGACAGCAGTGAATACAGTTATAAAAACATTATAGAAAAGGCTGTAGAAAATGTAAAAAAAGCAATTGAAATATCAGGCAGGAAAGAAAATATATTTATAGCATTTGATATGGGTCCTCTGGGGCGTCTTTTAAAACCTTACGGAGACCTTGATTTTGAAGAAGCTGTTGAGTTGTTTGCAAAACAGGTAAAAATCGCCGATTCATGTGGGGTAGATCTTATTCTTATTGAAACCATGAATGACAGTTATGAAACGAAAGCGGCAGTCCTTGCCTGTAAAGAAAATTGCGATTTACCTGTGTTTGTTACAAACGCATATGATAAGACGCAAAAGCTAATGACGGGTGCAGACCCTAAAGCAATGATAGCAATGCTTGAAGGATTGGGTGCAGATGCAATAGGTGTAAACTGCAGTTTGGGCCCGGATCTTCTGAAAGATATAGTTAAAACATACTGCGAATATTCTTCTTTGCCTGTTATAGTCAACCCTAATGCAGGACTTCCGGAGGTGATAGACGGAAATACGGTATACA
>CASFSH010000421.1 GCA_949297205.1 uncultured Bacillota bacterium
GTTATACCTTCTTTTTTCCGCGAGGAAAATATAGAGCAGATTTATGATAAATGCACGGAATTAATATTCACCGAGACTATGGCTGAAAGAAAAACCAAAATGGAAGACCTTGCCGATGCATTTGTAATTGTGCCTGGAGGAATAGGTACTTTTGAAGAAATGTTTGAGGTTCTTACTTTAAAACAACTGGGAAGACATACAAAACCTATTGCCATATATGATATTAAAAACTACTATAAGAATCTTGAAGAACTGCTTCAAAATTCATACAGAGAACGTTTTATAAGAAGCGACTGCAGAAAATTATATTTCTGTTCCACCGATCCTGATGAAATATTGAACTATCTTGAAAATGACACACGTACCGCCATTGATGTTCACGAACTGAAAAACGGTTGATAAAATATTAATTATATGGTTAATTACGCACAAATTCCATAAACAGAAATTGCTGCCGGAAAATATCCCGGCAGCAGTCTTTTTATATGTAATTATCTGATATTTTTATACATAGGTCCGTAAGCTTTACAAGCTCTGAAATCCTGTCCTTCTTTATCCATTCCGAAAGCATTCCAACTTGACGGTCTGAAAATCTTATCTTCAGGAACATTATGCATACAAACAGGTATTCTCAGCATTGAACAAAGTGTGATAACATCGGCACCGATATGACCGTAGCTGATTGCACCGTGGTTAGCACCCCAGTTATTCATTACATCATATGCGGTCTTAAATGCACCTTCACCTGTTGTTCTCGGAGCAAACCATGTACAAGGCCATGTATAGTCAGTTCTCTTCCACAATTTATCAGAAACTTCATCAGGAAGATTTACCGTCCAGCCTTCTGCAATCTGCATAACAGGGCCCAATCCTTTAACAATGTTCAATCTTAACATTGTAGCCGGCATTTCGCTTCTTGTCAAGAATCTTGATGAGAAACCGCCTCCTCTGAAATATCCTTTATCGGCAGCATTCCAGGTTGTAGCCTTCAGGCAAGCCTGCTGATCTTCTTCCGTCATTTCCCAGAAAGGCTTGATTACGCCGTTGCCGTTTGCATCTTTAACCTCACCGCAGGCATCAATACAAGCAGCACCTGAATTGATAAGGTGAATAAATCCGCCTGCTTCTTTAGCTATTCCTTCAAGCTCGTAACCTGTTGCTTTCTTAACAGCTTCAGGGCTCCAATATGTTCTTACGTCAGCAAAAATCTGCGCTGTATTTGTAAGGAGCTTTCCGAACAGCATACATACGCCGTTTAACGTATCATTTTCTGTAGCAAGAATATAAGGTTCTCTTGCGCCTTCCCAGTCAAATGAAGAATTTAACATTGATTCAGGAAAATCACAGTTAGGATAGAAGTCTGTCCATTGTCTTTGTCCCTGGAAACCGCCGGCAATTGCATTATGTCCAACGCTTTCTTCCTCACAGCCTGCAGGAAGATTCTTATTTCCGTTATATAAATCTTTAATGATACACATCATCTTAACAACAAATTCCCATGACTTTTCTTTCTTTTCGTCACTTTCTCTTACGAAATCAGGGTTCTTGTCAAAGCCTTCAGGGCAATTTTTCTTTGTCCATGCCAATGCCTTCCGGAAGTCGGCTTCATCATAGATACCCTCTGTCATTCTTCTGATGATTTCTACCTCGTCAACAGATTCAACTCTCATACCAAGATATTCTTCAAAGAATTCAGGATTTATAATTGAACCTGCAATACCCATTGTGATAGAACCGATTTGCAGATATGATTTACCTCTCATTGTAGCAACGGCAACAGCTGCTTTTGCGAATCTTAAAATTTTATCCTGTACGTCTGCCGGAATTGATGTGTCGTCGGCATCGCAAACGTCATGTCCGTAGATACCGAATGCAGGCAATCCCTTTTGTGCATGAGAAGCCAATACTGATGCAAGATAAACAGCACCCGGTCTTTCTGTACCGTTAAAGCCCCATACACCCTTGATTGTCATAGGATCCATATCCATTGTTTCAGATCCGTAGCACCAGCAAGGTGTTACTGTAAGAGTTATATCAACTCCTGCTTTCTTAAATTTGTCTGCACATGCTGCAGCTTCGGCAACACGTCCGATTGTTGTATCGGCAATAATTACCTTTACAGGTTCTCCGTTTGAATATCTCAGATTTGATGAAATAAGCTCAGCTGCTGCCTTTGCCATATTCATTGTCTGATCTTCAAGAGATTCTCTTACCTTTAAAGGTCCTCTTCTTCCGTCGATTGTAGGACGAATTCCTATTACAGGATAATCGCCTATTAATCTGCTTTTTGCCATAGTGTTTTCCTCCTTTATTTATATTATGTACAAATATTTTATTATACTTTTGTACATATTGTTTTGCTTGAAATAATATTTCAACAATTATAATTATATACTTGCTTTTTATATAATACTTGTGTTATAATGGATAAAAATATAATAATTTTCAGGTGTTTTTTATGAGTTATAATGAATTGAAACAACACGGAACCGTTGATTTTCCCATAGAGTTATACTGTATTGATAAATCCCATCCGAAATATGAAATGGCATCACATTGGCATTCACAAATCGAAATAATAAAGATTATTGACGGCGAGCTTAATATACGTCTTAACAATCAGGAATATACCGCACGTAAAAATGATATTATATTTGTCAACAGCGAAACGGTACACTGTGCGGAACCTGAAAACTGTATATATTCCTGTCTTGTTTTTCATATGGAATTTCTTTCCATATCGGATAACAGCTGTAAATTCTTTATTGAAAGCCTGTTAAACCGTGAATATGTAATTAATGAATTTAACAAAGCCGCCGACACTCCCTTTCACCGTTCGGTTGATAAGATTTTTGACGCCATGACTCACAAGTCTCCCGGATATAAATTTACCGTTATAGGCGCGCTTTATCAGATGCTGGGAACAATTATTGACTGCGGTCTGTATACCTCTGCCGAAAATCTTCCTTATATAACAGGCGATAAAAATGTACCAAAACTTAAAAAGGTTCTTACATATATACGGAAAAATTATGATATGCAGATTTCCCTTGATGACATGGCTGCTTCCGCCGGTATGAGTCCGAAATATTTTTGCTATTTCTTCCGTGACATGACGAAAAAAACTCCTGTGGAATACCTTAATTCCTACAGAATAGAAAAAGCCGCCCGCAAACTTTTAAATACGGATATGAGCGTTACAGATATAGCTTTTTCCTGCGGCTTTAACGATTTAAGTTACTTTATCAAAACCTTTAAAAGCTTAAAAGGTATTACGCCGGCAAGGTTTAGAAAAGAATAAAACCATCTATTCGTCAAAGTGTGCTTCCGAACATTTCTTATTTTAACGAATATATATTTTTCCTGCTGATTCATTTAATATGATTGGCATTTTTAGAATATTTCAACGGAGTAATACCCTTTAATTTTTTAAATACCGTTGAAAAGTAATTGCTGTCATTGAATCCGCACACAGCAGCAATATGTGTAATTGTCATATCTGCTTTTTTCAACAGTTTTTCGGCATTTGAAATTCTTACATATGTTATGTATTCATTAAGACCGATACCTGCAACCTTTTTGAATTTTCTTGAAAGGTGGCTTTTACTGATCAAAAATTTTTCGCTCAGACTGTCAAGAGAAATATTCCGGTCGTAATTTGAATTAATGTATTCGGAAATTTCAAATATTATTTTATCCGAAAGTTCAGGTTCTTTTTTTATGTTGGTTTTACTGCGGTATAAAAGAATAAGAAGTTCAAGGGTATACAATCTGATTAAAGTATCTTTAAACACTGTTTTACTTTTATATTCTTCAAGAAGCCTGTACATAATTTCTTCCGCTTCATTCTGACAGTTCAACGGAACTGCAATAAGTTTGTTTTCGGTAAATTCTTTTAATATCTCTGCCGTACCGCCGTCAAAAATATCATCCCCGAAACCTATGAGCATTCGTTCGTTATGCAGACATTCTTCACTGTCTGTTTTATGTATAATTCCTTTGGGAATAAATATAAAATTTCCCTTTTCAAGATGAAAAATCTCATCCCCCACAAAATATTTTGTTTTTCCGTTCATTAAATAATAAAGTTCATATTCATCATGGTAATGTACCAACGAGCATTTGCGCTTATTTTCGACCTTGTCATAAGATACCGTTGGGTTGGTATATTTAACTATCTGCATTTATATTCTCCGTTCCGCCGCAAAACAAAGGCATAAAATCCAAAGTAAAAAACAGACAGCCGAACATTTAAAATGCTGTAAAATATAATTTTTTTCATTTAAACTTCTGCAAACAAAATATCCGGCATATTTTCTGCGATTGTACTTCTAAATTATTATATCATAAAATTATAAAAATTCAAGCAATAATTTCGTGTTATTACAAAAAACATAACGGTACACAAAGGAGTTACAATCCATGAAATATATTAATAATAAAGCAGAAGATATAAAAATAGCATATATCGGCAGAGGCACTCCGGCAGGGGGTGCAGTACCAACAGTAAAAATATCATCAAACAAATACCTATGGGAGAAAAAGAAAAACTGGATAGACTTTGATTCCTCCCCCATACTTGAAAACAAAAATATTGATAATGACTTTTTTGAATATATAATAAAAGTAGCTTCAGGAGAAAAAACACTTAATGAGATAAACGGATACAAAGAAATATCAATATTTAAAGACGGTGTAACACTCTGACCTTTTTTCGGTGGCAAATGCTTGCCGTCTTTTTTACTGCCTTTTTTTACAAAGAAATATAAGGTATGAGAATAATAATCTTGAATAATAATATTATTTGTGTTAAAATAATATATAGCGATAAAACAGATTAAACATTAAATTTTTATATACTAAAATCGGAGGATAAACATGAGAAATAAAGTATTTTCAGGTATTGATTCACTCCCCTATGGCAGAGCGACTGACGAAGTCACACCCGGATGTCTGGTACTGGAAGGCGGCGCGTTCCGCGGAGTATATGAAGAAGGTGTACTGGACGCACTTATGGAGGCGGGAATTAATATGGAATGTACCATAGGAGTATCCGCAGGAGCAATGAACGGCATGAACTATGTTTCAGGGCAAATCGGCAGATCCGCAAGAATAAATTTAAGATACCGTCATGACAGCCGTTATGTGGGATTAAAAGCATTAAAGAAAAATAAAGGAATTATAGGTTTTGATTTTGCTTTCGAAAAAATTACCGATGATCCCTTTGATTACGAAAGATTTTACCGTCCCTGTCAAAGATTTATTGCAGTTGCCGCAAACTGCCTTACCGCCGAACCGGAGTATTTTGAAAAAGGTAAATGTCCTGATATTTTAGAGGCAGTCCGGGCATCTGCTTCCCTTCCCTTTATATCAAAAGAAGTATTAATAAACAACATTCCATATCTTGACGGAGGATGCAGCGTAAAAGTTCCTTTTAAATGGGCACTTGATCAGAATTTCGAAAAAATAGTTATAATCAGAACCCGTCCCGAATCATGGAGATACCCCGAAAAAAACAAAAAGAAAACTATGCCTCACTTATTTTACCGTTCCTATCCCAAACTTCTTGAAGGAATAGACCTGAGCCATCAGCGCTACAACAAAAACTGTGATGAAATGGTAAAGCTAAAACAGGAAGGCAGAATATTTATGATATGTCCGTCACGTCAGACAGATGTCGAAAGGCTGGAAAAGGACATGGAAAAACTCGGCGTATTATATTATATGGGATATAACGACGCAAAAAATATAATGAACGAACTCAAAGCGTATCTGAATATATAACCGGTAAAATATATTATTTAAAACAAGTTAATTGCAAACATTTATTTCTGAATATTTTTTATTTGTTTAAAATGTCTATAAAAAAATTAAAAGAAGAACAAAAATCAAGTAAAATGTGAAATAATTGTTAATTAACAGACAAAAGGCTTTAAAAGTAATTTGAATTATGCTATAATAAATATAATGGCGAAGAATTGAGATTTTTATACATAAAGGTTTTTTATGACGATCATAATAGTCTTTGATTATCGTAAAATATAAAAATATTCGTCAAATGAATAAGCAGGAGGAGATTATCATGACCAATAACACAGCGGTTAAAACATGGATGGATGAAATGGTTGCAATGTGTCAACCTGACAAAATTGTATGGATAGACGGAAGTGAAGAACAGCTTGAAGTGCTCAGAGCCGAAGCCGTATCAACGGGTGAAATGATTAAATTAAATCAGGAAAAATTACCCGGATGTTACTACCACAGAACTGCCGTAAACGACGTGGCACGTGTAGAGGACAGAACATTTATCTGTACACCCACAAAGGAAGAAGCAGGTCCTACAAACAACTGGATGGCTCCCGATGAAATGTATGCAAAATTAAAGGCTTTATACAAAGGTTCCATGAAAGGAAGAACAATGTATGTCATTCCTTATTCAATGGGTCCGGTGGGATCACCTTTTTCAAAGATCGGTATTGAATTAACCGATAGTATATATGTCGTATTGAATATGGCAATTATGACAAGAGTTGGCAAAGCAGTTATAGATCAGTTGGGTGACAGCAACGATTTTGTAAAATGTCTGCATTCAAAGAAGGATATAGATCCTGAAGAAAGATATATTGTACAATTCCCTCAGGATGCTACAATCTGGTCAATAAATTCAGGATATGGCGGAAACGTACTTTTAGGTAAAAAATGTTTTGCATTGAGAATTGCATCATACCTTGGTATGAAAGAAGGCTGGATGGCAGAACATATGCTTATTTTAGGGCTCGAAAATCCTCAGGGTGAAGTTAAATATATTTGTGCCGCATTCCCGTCAGCCTGCGGTAAAACAAACCTTGCAATGTTAATTCCACCGAAGTATTTGCAGGAAAAAGGATATAAAGTATGGACTGTAGGTGACGATATTTCCTGGCTGAGAATCGGACCTGACGGCAGATTATATGCAATCAATCCGGAAGCAGGATTCTTCGGTGTTGCACCGGGAACAAGCGAAAAGACAAACTTTAATGCACTGGCTGCTACAAAGAAGAATACAATCTTTACTAACGTTGCAATAAATAATGCTGATAACACCGTATGGTGGGAAGGTTTGGATAAGAATCCTCCTGAAGATGCAACCGAATGGAAAGGTGCAAAAGTAAACGGCAAAGAATACTCGGCAGCAGGAAACAAGCTTGCGCATCCGAACTCAAGATTTACAGCTCCGGCAGTAAATTGTCCGTGTATTTCAAAAGAATTTGAAAATCCTGCAGGTGTTCCTGTAACAGCAATCGTATTTGGCGGAAGACGTGCAAAGGTTGCTCCGTTGGTATATCAGGCAAGAGACTGGCAGCACGGCGTATTTATCGGTGCTACAATGGCTTCAGAAACTACAGCAGCTGCTGCAGGCGCTGTTGGTGTTGTAAGACGTGACCCGATGGCTATGAAGCCGTTTACCGGATACAATATGGCTGATTATTTCGGTCACTGGCTTGAAATGGGTAAGAAGATGGATCCTGAAAAGGCTCCGAAAATATTCCATGTTAACTGGTTCAGACAGGATGAAAACGGTGACTTTATGTGGCCCGGATTCGGTGACAATATGAGAGTTCTTCTCTGGATTCTTGACAGATGTGCCGGAAAAGCAGACGCAGTTGAAAGTCCTATCGGATATTTACCGAAAGAAATTGATACAACAGATCTTGATATTGACGCTGACGTAATGAAAGAACTCTTAAGCATCGATAATAAGGTTTGGCTTGAAGATGTTGCAAATGCAAGAGAATATTTTGCACAATTCGGCGACAGACTTCCAAAAGAAATTATGGATGAGTTAAATAAGCTTGAAGCTAATCTTAAAAAATAATATTATATAAATACAAGGCATCATGACCGTATAAATACCCTTCGTTCATGATGCCCATATTTTTTATTTTAATTCCGACGGCAAATACCCGGTATATTTTTTAAAAGTTTTTGAAAAATACGAATCATTTCCGAATCCGCATTTTACCGCTATCTCATGGACCGAATATATCTTTTTTGAAAGCATTTTTTTTGCATATTCGCATCTTACCGAATTTATAAAATTAAAGGGCGTCATTTTTGTAACTGCCTTAAATTCTCTCAAAAAATAATATTTACTGAGTCCCGCTTCATTGGCTATCTCTTCAAGAGTTAATTTCCGGTTATAATGCGATTTTATATATCCTATTGCAAGCTTTATGTTTTCATCTTTCATTACAGGTTTTGATGCAATATTTTTTTCTTCATCAATATAATTTCTTGATAAAAATAAAAGCAATCTGAGAACATTTATTTTTATTTCGGTTTCTTTATATAATTGATCCGATTTGAATGATTTTATAATATCCTCATACAATTTTGCCGCTTCATTATCCGTTACACGAGGCACATACAATGTCTGTTCCGTAGAAATATTATTAAGTTCGGAAAATTCAGAATCCACAATAAGACAGTAATAATTTATCTCCGAATCTGATTTTATCAAATGTATGAGATTTGAGTTTATTATAATAAGATCTCCCTTTTTCATTTCATATTCTTCTGTTGCAATTATACATCTTCCCTCGCCGTTTGTAACATACAATATCTCAATATTCGGATGCCAATAAAAAAGTTCGGATTTCATTTGTTTTGATATATAATCGTAATGAAAAATAATCGGAAGTTCTGCTGTCATATTATAATGAGATTCAAATAAAGGTTTATTCATATTTAATCCTCCGGGCAATTTTGTGTTAATTACAGGCAATATTATCGGTTGACTTTTTCACATATAAAGTATACAATATTTTTATATTAAAATCAATATAATTATAATTTTTTTTAAATTAATAAAAAGGAAGGGACAAAAAATGAAAAAATTAAGAATAGGTATGGTTGGAACAGGTAATATCGCAAGTGTTCATCTTGATGCATATAAAAATGTGGAGCAAGCAGAAATTGTCGCAGCCTGCGATATAAATCCCGAAACCCTTAAAAATGCTGCTGAACAATACGGAATAAAAAATACATATTCAAATATTACCGATATGATAAAAAATGAGGATCTTGACGCCGTAGACGTTTGTGTATGGAACTGTAACCATGCAAAATGCGCTATTGAAGCGTTGAATGCCGGACTTCATGTATTATGTGAAAAACCTATGGCGGCAAGTGCGAAAGAAGCTCAGGAAATGATAGATGCGGCTGAAAAAAACAATAAATTGTTAATGATCGGTTTTGTTTTAAGATTTGATGACGAAACAAAAATTGCCAAGGACTTTATAGATAATGATTATCTCGGTGATATATATTATTCAAAAGCCGTATATCTAAGACGACACGGAGCACCGGGCGGCTGGTTTACCGATAAATCACGTTCCGCAGGCGGACCTGTAATTGATCTGGGTGTTCACGTTATAGACCTGACAAGATATTTAATGGGTAAGCCTAAAGCACTATCGGTATTTGCATCTACTGAAAATAAGCTTAAAAACAGACCTCATCTTAAGACAACTGTGGGCTGGACACCGAAAGACGCAAAACCCGATGATGTTTACGATGTTGAAGATTTCGGTATTGCAATGATTAAGTATGAAGGAAACAAAACAACATTACTGGAAACAAGCTACAGTATAAACGGTGAATCTGTAACAAAGAAAGAATTATACGGAACAAAAGGCGGAATGAACTTAAACGGTCAGGGTTCTAAAATATATACAGAAGTAAACGGTTTTCTCGCAGATATTACACCGGATACTGCAAATTACATTTATTCTGATAATATGTTTGAAGCAGAAATGCGTCATTTTGTAGACTGCTGTCTGAACGGAACAAAATGTATTGCACCTTCTGAGGACGGTCTTGAAGTTATGAAAATTCTTGATGCTATTTATGAGTCTGCAAGAACAGGTCACGAAGTTATAATAAAATAATTTTTAAAGGAGTTGTAATTCAATATGAAAATCGGAGTAAGTTCCTATTCATTTTCACAATATATAAACAACGGAAAACTTACAGTTTCAAAAGCTGTTGAAAAGGCAGCTCAAATGGGATTTGAGGCAATTGAATTTACCGATTTGAATCCTGAAAACGGTATGTCAAAAGAAGAATACGCAAAATTTTTGAAAGAAACCGCACAAAATAATAATATAGAAATCAGTGCATATGTCTGCGGCGGAAACTTTTTAAAAGATACAAAAGAAGAACTGCAGAAAGAAACGGATAAAATAAAATCAGAAATTGATATTGCATATATTTTGGGTGTTAAACTTTTCAGATATGATGTTACATATCAGCTGCCAATGTATATCAGCTTCGATATGATGCTTGATAAAGTTGCCCCTTATATGAGAGAAATTGCCCAATATGCAGAAAAATACGGCATAATGACTATGATTGAAAATCATGGCAGAGCATTCCAGGACAGCGACAGAGTGATAAAAGCATACAATACGGTTAATCACAAAAATTTCAGTCTGCTTGTTGATATAGGTAATTTTATGTGTGCTGATGAGATACCTGTAATTTCTGTTTCAAAAACCGCCAATCTTGCTTCTCATGTACATATTAAAGATTTTGTCTTTAAGGATTATTATTCACAGGACAGTAAAGAACACTGCTTTGCAACCCGCGGATGCAATTATCTTTTAGGCACAGCTGCAGGTGACGGGGACGCAAAAACCGCACAATGCGTTGCAATTTTAAAACAAGCGGGATATGACGGCTACCTCGATATAGAATATGAAGGTCCCGACGATTGTATAAAATCTTTGGAAAAAGGTCTTGCATTTTTAAAAAATATAATCTGAAAATATTAAAGTGGGCTGTTAAAACAAGCCCACTTTTTTTACCCATTCTGTTTTAAAGTAATTTCTTCGGATTTAATGCTATAACCAAAAAAATACCGCTAAATTTATTATTCCCATAATTAACAAGTGAATTGGATAAATTGCGTAAAAAACATATTTCATACTCTTTCCTTTATTGCCGTTATACAAATAAATAAATACCGATGCAATCATTGTACAAATACACAGAAAAACATTTTTTACCGCAATCTGTGTATATAGTAAAGCCCACAATGCCGCATAAACTGCCTGATAATTAAGATGTTTTTTTAACATATATAATCCCAAAATCAACAGTGTTCCGTAATATCCGTAATTTGCCTTTTTTCCTACAGTATATACTATCAGTATTGCAGTCATACAGAGCAAAATACTGTCAACGGATATTTTATGTCCCTTTAAATCATTATATACACATTCTGCCGTATGCATTACCAACAGACCTATAGCCAACGAGTAAAAAACATTAAGTCCGGAACTGTTTAAAAATATAAAACCGCCATGGGAATAAGTTATTCCCGAAATCAGAAGAGATAACCCGACAATTACTGTATTTTTCACTTTATGTACATTTCGCCTTGAAATTATACTGTATAACACTACAATAACGGCACATACAATAAAATATTTAACACTAACAGAAAATATATTGCTAAAATCCGTATTTCCTACAAAACTGCCTGCATTTTGCCTGTTGTTTGACATTGTATAAGGTATCTGCGATATGCCCGCAAACATCATCATATTTATAAAATATTTAGTTTTATCATGAGTTTTCTGGAATCCCGTAACAAGCATGAAAGCAAACAAGGGGAAACTTATCCTCCCTATTCCCCTCATAAGAAGATACAAATCGGCAGCAATTATATTGTGATTGTTCAATACCAATGCAATATGATCAATCAGCATAGCTGTAATAGCTATAATTTTTAAATTAAATGTACTTAATTTTTTAACATTCACTTGTTAATCACCTTTTGTTATTGTCACAATTTGTTCTTCCCGGTCATAATCAACGCTTGCGCCCAGTTCCTCGGCAACAAATCTCATTGGGGTATATGTTCTGTCATTTTCAATAAATGCGGGAGCATCAAGGGTTATTGTTTCATCGTTTACAATGGCAGTCTTCTTATCAATAGCAATAATGATTATTTTATCATCTTTTGTAATTATAACCGTTCTTGTTTCATTGTCCCACAACACTTTTGCACCAAGATTTTCGGCAACAAAACGTGCAGGAAGATATGCCCTGTCACCTTTTAATACGGGAGATACATCATTTTGTTTTTCTTCTCCAAAAACCATAGCTTCTTTTTTACCTATTGTAAAGATTATTTGATTTTTTGTATTATCTTCATTTTCCCATTTTGCATACAGAGTAATATTTTTTGTAATCTTTGTTGAAAAATCAAATTTTTCGGTAAATTCCTTATCTGTGAACCAACCGGCGAAATTATATCCTTCCTTCACAGGCGGTTCGGGTTCTTTTGCCGTTGTGTTTTTATCTACTTTCTGACTTGATACAGCGTTTGCACCGTTACTTTCAAATGTAACGGTATAACGTGCCGTCAGACTGCCGCCCGAACCCGGTCTGCTTTGCTTTTTCAGCATCACCGCATTATCGGAACGGTACATTCTTGCTCTTACACCGTCTTCATCCATTTTGATTTTTGTATCATCCCCTTCAATAATTTCGCCGTTATGCTCATACGGTTCCGGTCTTAATAAATAGTTGACAAACTCAATATAAATATCGGAATTGCTGTATATGTCACTGCTGTTTCCTGACAACGTTAATTCTACTGTTCTATCGTCTATTCTTTCCGCTGTTTCAATAATTATATCGTCATTTCCGACTATATTCCATATTGATTTCCAATTTTGTAATATTTCGGCTTTTATCTGTTCGTCTGTTTCGGACTCATAGGCTGACCGCCATTCTTTCGGAAATTCCTCATCATTTATAAATACACCGTAATTTGTCGTAAGTCTTATTTTTTTGCCGTCTTCTTTGCCTTTTGTTATCGGCTCATCTGATGAAATTTCAATTACAATCGGTTCATATTCATCTTCCGGACACCATGAAGCAAAATATTTGGTATGTGCTACGGCATATACAGGCTGTGGTGGAAAAAAATGAAGGCTTCCATTGCTTATAGGTGCTTTCCAACCGGTAAATATGTAACCGTCTTTTTCAGGAATTTCAGGAAATATTATTTCATCCATTTTTTTCAGATTGAATATTTCTTTATAAATACAGCCTTTATTTATTAATTCCCCGTCATCATCATAAACAGGTTCATCTGAATAAAAAATTACGGAATATACGGCAGGATCAAATAAAATAATATATGTACCAAGCTTATTTATTCTGAAATTTACTTCGAATAAGTCGCTGTCAATAATATTTTCACTGACATCATGCAGGTTTTCTTTATCATAATAAATTATCCGGTAATCTTTTCCCAGATAATTTTGTCCACCGCTTGGTTCCTTACAATCAACATCAACATCCATTGATTCAATCTCAGGATATGGATTATCATTATCATCAGTTTTAAAATCCAAAATTATCAAATTTTCATCTTCTTCAGTCAAAGATAATATTCCGTCGGGTATATCTGAAAATTTTTTATCCGTATCAATAATCAAATTATTCTCGATATCTTCTTTAAAAATCACATCATTTACATCAACTGTAGC
>CASFSH010000422.1 GCA_949297205.1 uncultured Bacillota bacterium
TTCCGGTAAGAATGTTCCGTCGGCATAACCTTCAATCAATCCCAATCCGGCAATTGTATTTATTGCTTCTTCTGTTTCATCAACGTCAGAATACCTTGCATATGCTGGCATTGCCGTTAATGAGGCAACAACAAGAATCATAGATAATATCTTTTTCATATTGACCTCCGTGACATTACTTCGTGTATCTGTAAATAATTACCGCAGCCTGTGCCCTTGTGCAGAAATCAAAAGGTCTGAAAGTATTGTCTTCAAATCCACTGATAATTCCTGCATAATTCAGTGAAGCAACTGCTTCTTTTGCATAATCCATAACTTCATCAAAATCAGAAAGATCGGATTTTTCAATTTGTTCAATTCCTCCGGCACGGTATATTATCGTACAAATATCCTGTCTTGTAACCTTTTCATTCGGTGCAAATGTTTTCTCATCTTTACCGTTTATCCAGCCTTTTGAATATGCAGCTGCAACATACGGTGCAAACCAGTCATCTTCTTTCACATCTTCAAATCCTAAATCTGTATATTCAGCCTGCACATTTTGTGCAAGACAGATCATCTTAACAAGTTCCGCTCTTGTTAAAGAATCATCGGGACAAAACTTATTTTCTCCTTTACCTGATATAATTCCTTTGTTATATAAATTCATAACTTCATTATATGCCCAATGTGAAGATGTAATATCATTAAATATATCATTCTGTACATTGTTGTTATTTGCATTACTGTTATCCACTAACGAAGATGCATCTGTCATAACAAGAGGTTTTGAACCTCCCGAAACCGAACTGTTTCCTCCAGATCCTGTGCCCGTAGAAGATGATCCCGATCCGCTGCCTGTTCCCGATGGCTGTTTGTAATTTTTGATTACATTTTCCAATCCGTCAATATCCGTAAAGGACGAATTTAAAATTGTCTTATTTATATCCGTTTTATCATCGGTATCCAGATATTTTGAAATATTCATATCAACACTGTCTGCATTTTCTTCAGTCAAAACCGACGCAATATGACCTGTACCGTTTGTCTTTGAATTTTTTATAGCATATACAATAACATTTTCTTTTAAAATTTTTAAAAGTTCTTCAATGCTTGTAAAGTCCTCAGAAATAATATTTTTATGTATATTATTCAATCCCTCGGAGGAAATACTGTTATTATAGATATTATATAATGTTACACCGTTGGAATCTATTGAAGAATAACCAACAACATCATCGTATGCCAGTAATCCGTTGCTACCTATCACTGCCTCTCTAAGTCCTTGTTTTATAGCTTCCAATACAGATAATTGCTTTATTAACAACTGGGATGCCGCAACCTTTTGTAATTTTATATCTTGTGTATCACTTTCATTTATTTTTTCAAATTTTGTTAAATTAATTAAAATTCTTGAAGCAAGAGCTTTCTTATTGGTTTCATTCTTTAGTAATTCGGTATACGGTATAAAATTAAGTGCAAGTTTTTGCGACAATTCATCAAATACAGCAGCTACTTCTTCGGCACTTTTTGATTCTGCCAATTTATTAATAACATCATATCTATCCTGCTGTGTTGAAAAATATACGTTATTATTTATATATTTTTCTTCAAGACTTTCAGCTCCGATTTCTATTTTCAGATAGCCTGATTTATTTATATTCTGATCTTGCAGTAATATTTCAAATCCAAAGTACCCTTCACTGTTTGTAAGCATATTATCTGAATATATAAGATTATTTTCCTGATCGCTTACATTGATTGTAACAATTTCATTTTCTGCCAGGAAACCGTTTATTTTCAGTGTGTTTGTGTCAAGCTGCAATACCGGCTGAGTATAGTCGGCGCCGGTTACCGTTTCATCCGCACTTCTCAATTCGGATATTTCACATAATGATTTTAAATTTTCATCCGTTACCGACAAATAAAATATAATATCATTATTTTGAACCATCGATTTATATGCTTCATATAATGTTATCAGCTTTTCAGCGCTCTTGCCCGGTTCAACAGTCAGTTTTTCCGTTTGGGCAAAATGGATTGTTTTCCGGTCGCTTCCGTATATACCGGAGTTGATAATACACTCCTGGGATACAGCCGAATTATTCGTAAGGCTCAGCATACTTGTTTCTTCATTAAAATAGCTTGTTATAAATTTATTAATATCCGCCGAAACTGTGTAATCATATATTATTGTAATATTTGGATATTTTTTCAAAGCCAAAGCTTTATCGATTATTACCGTTATCGTTCCGCTTGTATCTTTATCGGCCGGAATATCGATTTCAAGCCTTGTGTCATCCTGTAACAATGCTGTTTCAACATTGCTTACCTCGATATCATTTATCATAACAGATACATTTAATGTTGATGGGTCTACAGGTACGTTAAAATCAAAATCCGCTCCGATAGTATTTTTATCCTTTCTGTATATTGAAGGTGTAATTGTCAAAATCATCTGTTCCATTTCGGCAATCAGATTCTTATCGATCGAACTCAAATTCATTTCGCGTTCCAGCATTTCGTTATAATAACCGACAAGCTGACTTATTTTGGCAGGATCGGACGTATCGATTTTTCCGTCAATTACAACTTCTGAATAGGTCTTTAAAATATTTTCCTTTATTTCAACATTTGATAAAGGAACTTCATTTATTGCAAGTACGAAATATGCTCCACTGGAACCGTTAAAGGTCAATGATCTTATTTGTTTTGCAGCATTCAACGGTATTTTATACATTGTTATTTCAAATCCGACATTGGAAATTGCGTTATTATACAGTCTTGGCGGCCATCCGAATTTTCTGCCCGCATAATATTCGCAATTGTACCTTGCAGCCCAATCACTGTCTCTGTCAAGCGGGACAAAATTTATATTTTCAGTCGTTCCGCCAACATAATTTTCATCGATTGACAGGCTTGTTCTTTTATCCGCACCGGCTATAAGGACATAAAATGCACTTGCCGCTTTTCCGCTCATATCCACCGTTACCGGATTTCCGCCGGGCAGTACCTTAACACTGTCTTTACCTCTGCCGTCATTATCATATATTGAGTCGCTGTGCAGACGTTCTTCGGTATAATCAAAGGTAACACTGCCCTGTGACGGCCCTTCTTCATATGTGCCGTTTTCTGTCATCACAGCAGGTTTTATATCCATTTTCATTACGCCGTCGGTAAGCCAGTCAATAATATTTACGTTTAAATTTGCCGATTCGTAAAAGCTTGTACTCAACGGTTCCCAAACATTTGAACCTGTCCCGCCATTTTCGAAAAAAAGATCGGTATCATAATTTAAAGAAATATTTCTTTGCTCGGGAACGGTATCGTCATTATTATTAACATTGCTTTGTATGTTCTCAATATATATATTTATCTCATCAATGTCATAATTTATTTGAGCAAGGTCATATTCCAAGCCAAAATAAAGATATATTTCCTTTAGTTTATCAATATTTTCACCCTTAGCAGAATACTCCTGCAAATATTCTACCAGTTGATCAAGCTCTGATATGGTGGTATCAGCATCGGAAATTTCCTCCGGGGTATAAATAAACTCGTTATTTTCAATATATTTAACCGCAATATTTTGGATATTTTCCGACAATTGCGATATTTGAGAATAATAATTGTAGCCGTCAATAAGATTTGACACAAGTTCTATATTTTCTTCCGTTGCGATCTCATATCCCAGTCTGTTTCCCTGTATCAATCCATCCAAAAGCTTTTCGGCGTCCTCAATATTGTTTTCATTGATATCCTTAAACGTCAGATCCTTAAATTGGTCAAATAACGCGAGTTTTTCATCTATTTCACCCTGAAGCTCATCCTCGGTGTATTCGGTATAAGCTACAGCAGCTATAAACATATCCGAATCAGGTATAACTGAAAAAGATATTATTTTCTGTTGTGAAGGCTCGATCTGTGCATAATTCAAATATACGTCCTCGGCGCCCTCCTTGAAAAGGAATAATCTTCCCTGAGCTCCCACATTAAGCTCTTTCCCCATTGGATAGCTTATCTCTCCCTGAGAAGTCATCGCACCTATTTGTATATTTTCCATTGTCTGAGAAGTTTCATTTGAATAATACAATTTTATATCGGCAGTTATATCGTTTTCGTATCCTGCTCCGATAAACGCGATATTCTTTACATAAATGCCTTCATCATCCAGACTGAATTCAATTTCTTGATTGGCACCTATTTTGATAACGTCATTTTCATCACTTTCGGAATAGTTGCCGTTCATTATAAAATCCATATTATTTAAAGTAATTATTTTATTGTCGGGAAGTGATGCCGCATTATACATATGCTCCGGATATGTCTTTGTCCTCACTGCCGTTGCTTGTTCGATTTTAAATATACTTTCATTATAGTTTATGTCGGCAGTTTCCGCCCATGCCGGGCATGCCGGTACAAGCAATGATGTCATTAAAATAACCGTAATCAATAAATTGTTTTTCTTTTTCATAGTTTATTCCTTTCTTTTTGAAAACAAAAGATAAGCATTCCGTTAAATCCGGCTGCCCGTTAAGGGACAGAATTTTTGGATATTTACCCTTAATTCCGTCCCCCCGTGACAGCTTACAGCTGTAAATTAATTATTTTTCCGCATATGCCAAAGGCATTATTGTATTCAACGAATCCCAAACAAGTACCTTATATGTTACCGCATTTGGGTCGACCGGCATTGATACAGTTTCACTTTTTTCACTTTGTGTATTGGCAGACAATACCGAATCTGCTCCTTTAACCAATTTCAGCAATGAACCGTTTTCATCATATGCCGCAATCACTATAACATATTCCTGATCTTCCTGCGTTGAGTTCTTCATTGTAACCGAAGCGCTTACAATATCTCCTTCTATTGTGATCTCCGGCGTATCAAATACGATCATTCTTCCGAATATTATATCTTCCGCACTGCTCTTTAAAGATACGATCCTTTCAATATCGCCTTGTGTCAATGGATAATGTCTGTCATTCATTTCAAGTGCCGCAACAGCGCCCTGATATACGGCCTGTGCATTATCCTCCGTTATTTGTTCATGGGACTCTGCAAGCTCGATTTCCATTGCATCCCACATACCTATCAATTCATCGTTTGTATATGGTACAACTGTCATGGCTAACATGTAAACATCAGAGTCGATTTCCTTTGAAACGGTCACAGAAGAAATCTTCTTCATTTGCGTGGGTTCGATAACCGACGAAACAATAAAATTGTTTGTTGTTGTCGCCTCATATGCTCCGGTTTCCGTATTCCATTGGGCTTGCGATACAGCAAAATACGGATTGATCTGTGAAGTTGACCAAAAGTCTCTGTCATAAACCGGAGCCAGCAGTGTCTCGCTTGTATTGTCCGTATAATTTACAGTAACCTTTATTGTGCTTACCACCTCGGAGTCGATCGCAAACGCGATCTTCTTTAAAATTTTATCTCCTATTTCAAATGTTGTGCCGACCCTGTTAAGTGCCGCAGAATCATTTTCTCCTGATCTTGTTCCCGAGATCATAAAGGTTCTTGCGGCTTCTCCGTTATCATACTGTCCGTCTCCTGCAGGACTCAATTCCACCACACCCGTTTCCGGGATCTTTGAGGACTCGTAAATTCCCGTATCCTTTGTTGCCTTTTGTGTATCGCCCGCTGTAACGATAATATCACTGTCAAACTTATCCGATATATCTATCATCTGAGGCATCTGCATAGTTGCCTGTTCCTCTATTTCAAATACATCCTGATAATCCTTTGACATTGCTGCTTTTCTTTCTTCGAGTTCATATACATACTGTGCGGCGTTCTGAGCAATCTTAACATTTTCTTCCGTTACATATCCTGCAAGACCGTAATCATCTGCAGCTACCAACGACCTTGCTTCCTCAATTCCCGCTTTCAATTCAGCATTTGTCATAGGAATTGAAGTTATTGAATATATGAACAATTTTGTTGATCCCCAGCTTGCTGTGTAATTCATTCGAATTGAATCAATTTTCTTCGAAGGATCTGTATCAACTTTAAAATAATTAAGATGCGGCTCACCTGCAACCTGTTCTGCAACACCGTTATTATTTTGTATTTTAACCCAACTTCCGATATACCAATATCCGGCATAAGCAGGATAATTTACAACCGTATCAGGCGTTCTTGATTTTCTTATTTCTACTTCCTTATCCTCCCATGTACCGTCAGAATAGCTTATACGCATATCTATTGTACCGTAACTGTCAGGATACATCAGCAAATATATCTTTTCAGCACGTTCATTTGCCTGTACCTTTGCAGCATCTATTGTAATGTAATCTCCCTCATCAAGCATAATCGCATCGGGAACACTTCCGTTCAATGTATCGGTATATAATTTGAAAGGTATTTGTACTCCGGTATTTTCAAACACATACGGTTCTTCTGTGTTTCCTTCATTTTCTACAATACGCTTTTCATCAACCATTTTAATACCGTTCTGCAGTTGTTCCGCAACGACATTTCCGCAAAGATTATTCTTATCGCCTACCTCAACAAAGGTATCATCTAATGGATCTCCTGCAACAGCTATTGTATCTACATTGAAATAATCTGCTATATCCCACAAATATTCTGTCGGATCTTCCATCTGTGCATAAAATTGTGCATCTTCTTTTAAAGCTCTTAATTCTGTAAATTCACTTTCTCTTGCAGCAAATCTTTCAATCAACTCATCGGCATAATTATTTGCTGTCAGAACTCTCTCAAAATTATCGGCTGTTACTGTCTGAACATTCAGATTATTTATATAATCTTTCATTTCAGCGTTAGAAACAGGTATTTCTGTTATTGCAAATATAATATAGTAATTATCCTTGTCAGCCTTGCATGTAATGGATTCAATCTGTTTTTCGGGATCAACCGGCAGACTGTACATTACATATGTCATACCTACCGCACTCCAGTATGTAGCAATGCCATTTTCATTAGTATATCTGTTTGGCCATCTGTCTGATGTATTTCCCGCATAATATTCACTTAATGAAATATTATCAATAGAATCACTGTCACAGCCTGCAAGAGTAAAGCTGAGAGGTACGCTTGTACCGTCTTTATAATTAACAATCATGTTAGATATTGTTCCGCGTTCCGAATAGATGTTAAGATAAAGTTCTTTTACTGCTTTTCCGCTCAGTCCAATAGTTTTCTCCTCCTGTTGGATAAGAACTCCGTCTTTACCTGAGCCGTCGGTAAATTCGCCGTCGCCTCTGAAAGCGTTTGTATTCATCTTAAAAGAAACTGTTTCATCTGATACAACCTTTTCTCCATTAATAATCTGAGCTTTATTTATTTTCCATATGTTCTGTGAATCTACAAGATTGCTTTCATATACATTGCGTCCGGTATAGTAAAAGCTGTCATTTAATCTGTCGCCTTCTTTAACGAACATATCTGCATCATAATCTAACTCTGCAAAACGTTGTATAGGATCTTCCGCACTTAAAATAAACTCTGCTTCTTCTTTTAATTCTCTTAACTTTGTAAAATCATCTTCAGAAGCTGCATTTCTTAAAATCATTTCATCGGCATATGCATT
>CASFSH010000423.1 GCA_949297205.1 uncultured Bacillota bacterium
TAAACTTTTTACATTCAATAAGATTATATAATATTTAACAACATAATAAGACTGTTTATAAAATACCTAAAACACAAAAAGGACCTCATTTGAGATCCTTTAAACTGACAAAAATTATTAAAAATTATTTTAAATTACTACTCAAGATAAAATACAGGATAAAGATCTATAGATACAGGACTGTTATCAGGATTTGTTTCCATTATATCTGCCATAAAATCCCACCATTTGCGGTTTATCTCGGTATCTGCCGAACTTTTCCAAAGCTCCTCTGATTCTATCTCAATATATCCAAATAAAGTATTTGTTTCTTTATCAAGAAATATTGAATAATTTTTTCCGCCGTGTTTATGAATCATGTCTTTCATTTCACTCCATAACTCATTATGACGCTTTTCATATTCTGCCGCCATTCCTTCATAAAGTTTCATCTTAAATGCTTTTCTTATCATGTTAACCCTCCATTTTACCACTTAATATAACTTTTTTGTTATGTGAATACTTACTCTTTTTTTAACATCCATTTCAATGCACTCTGAACAGTACGATCCCAAAGATCCCAAGAATGCGCCCCATCTGTTTCTACAAATTTAAAATCATAATTTAATTTTGAAAAATGATTTTTTAATCTGATATTATCATCATACATAAAATCTTCTTTGCCAACCGTCATATATATCCGAGGCTTTATACCGTCACTGTTATGTTCCTCTGCAAGATAGAATAAATCATCACTCTTTGGTATTTCCTCACCGAATACAGGAATCAATACATCATTAAATCCTTTATTGTTTATATCCGCCACAGAAGATAATCCAAATGCCGCACCATACCTTGCATACTCTTTCAATGCTATTTTTAATGCACCGTACCCTCCCATGGAAAGTCCTCCAATAAATCTATCCTCGCGTTTATCCGAAACATTCAGCATATCTTCAATAAGTGCGGGCAGTTCTTTTGCAATATATGTATAGTAGTTCATGCCCATTTTCATATCGGTATAAAAGCTTTTTGCACCACATGGCATAACAACACAAATACCGTATTCTGCTGCATATCTTTCAATTGATGTTCTACGCATCCATATTGTCTGATCATCACTCAGACCGTGCAGAAGATACAGACACTTATACTTGTTATTGTTGTTTTTGTTTGTTATACCTATTTCTCCATTTGTACTTTTTTGCGGAATTACCACAATCGCGGTTGTCTGCATTCCCAGTGATTCACTAAAAAAATTCAGATTAATTAAAGCCATATTTCTCTCTCCTATTCTATAAGTTAGTGTTTTTATAGTAAATATTAAATTTTGTTTTATTCCATAAAGCTTTTCTACTTACCATAATAAAAATAGCAATACTGATTTAACACCAATCTGACAAAAACTCATTTATTTTAAAAATAAATATTATTATGTCATATACAAATTATTCACATATCTTTTTTCACTTCATTCCAAAGCTCGTCCAGTTCCTGTAGAGATAAATCCGTCAATTTCCGGTTTCTTTCTTTTGAAGTATTCTCCATTTTTTCAAATCTTTTTATAAATTTATTTGTTGCATTTGTAAGGCATATCTCAGGATCG
The DNA here is from genome assembly GCA_949297205.1 of uncultured Bacillota bacterium. GTDB lineage: Bacteria > Bacillota > Clostridia > UBA1381 > UBA1381 > RGIG1988. The sequence goes on from CASFSH010000423.1 coordinate 1,586, forward strand.
GCATTCAAAAATCTTCCTAAATTAACCGCCGCAAACAGAAAATCCCCAAATTCTTCTTCTGTTTCCTGTTGATTTCCGTTTTTTAATGCCTGTTTTATCTCATCTATTTCCTCATATACTTTCTGAATTGTACCATCAACATTTTCCCAGTCAAATCCGGCTTTTCTTGCTTTTTTCTGCACCTTTTCCGCTCTGATTAATGCCGGAAAATTTTGCGGAACATCTTTCAACGCATCGGTATAACTTTTTAAATTTTTTTCTTTCTTTTTTGTTTTTTCCCATACGTCAAGTGCAGCGTCGGGATCATCTGCATCCACTGCACCAAAAACATGAGGATGCCTTTCTATCAGTTTATTGCAAATTTCATATAATACATCGTTAAAATCAAAAGCTCCTCTTTCTTCTGCAATTCTTGCATGAAATACCACTTGTAACAATACATCTCCCAATTCATTTGCAAACATTTTATCATCATTATTGTCAAGTGCTTCTATGGCTTCATAGACTTCTTCAATCATAGATCTTTTTATACTTTCATGATTTTGCGCTCTGTCCCATGGGCATCCGTTTTCCGATCTTAATTTTATCATAATATTTATCAAATCATCCATTCTGTATTTCATTTTAATCCTCCATTCCGCCGCCATGCGGCGGCACAAATCATTACGTGGAAAAGAAGCAAGCAGATTGCCCTTTTGAGGAGCGCCGACGTATGTTGATACTTCAAGCTCCGATAAAGGG
>CASFSH010000424.1 GCA_949297205.1 uncultured Bacillota bacterium
TAATCATTTTTTCTCGGTCTGTTTTCGCTTTATCAGCGACAACTTTTATAGAATATCACATTATTCTTTAATTGTCAAGTATTTTTTTCGATTTTTTTCGTTTTTTTTTGATAATAATTAATTAATGTAATAAATGCATAATAAAATAATTTCATATGCCATATAAAATAGTATGTTTATACTATAAGATAGAACATATTATAAATTGACAATATTATTTATAAAAATCATATTACACACTCAACAATGCTATTATTTTATAATTTTACAAAAATATACAAATTTTTTATAAAAATTTAAACTTTATTTTTCAACAATCAAAACCCAATCTTCTCCCTTGCCGCAAGTGGAAGGTGAAAAAACATTATCTTTTGCCACAGCATCCGAATACTCTCCCGTTCTTGGATTCATCCATCGAGTTTTTTTTGTTAATAAATTCTTATTTAATTCTATAGGTAAACCACATGGAGTATAGAAATATATTTTGCTGCCGCTTTCTAAAACAGGTATGTAATTTGCACCATCATATTGCTTAAATAAATAATTTTGTGACGGTTTCATGGAGAGCATATCATCAGATAATATTAAATCCTTTAAATAATGTATTTGTCCTGCCGCAGGTCTATTAAGTGCAGTTTGCCAGTTCATAATAAAATAATCTGATGTTTCTCTTACCATGCGCCATACGCAATTATGACCGTATGTTACACCACATCCTCCTGAAAAAACAGCCCAATATGCTGCCTGACGAACATCTGAAGCATCAAAATATCCGTTTTGAGCATTAAATCCTACCGGATGATCTTCATATCTCGGTTCTGCGTCCAGTGTAGGTTTTACAGGAGTTAACGAATAGTCATGTTGTACCATTTTATAATTTTTATAGTTTCGTTCCTTATGTCCCGATTGAATCATATGAAAATCCAACCAGTCAGCATTTGGAAAATGTTTTGAAGAAGTTTGTTCGCCCCACGGATGGAAAGTAATTAACTGTTTTGCACCGCTTTCTTTAATTCCGCGGGCAAGGGAAATATTGACAGCAAAATGTTCCTCCGACTGCAAATTTCTGTCTCCTCCCAACACCCATATTATATTCTCGGCATCTTTATACCGTTGTCCTATCCAAAGCCCATATTTTTTGGCATTTTCCCTATTAAATATTTGAGGTCCTACTCCCCACTCCATGCTGTACTTATCTCCCCAAGTAGGCAGTAATGCTACATACATATTTCTCTTACAAGCCTGTTCTACAAAATAATCAACATGATCCCAATAACTGTATTCTCCTTCTGTATCAGGTATAACTTCAGAATAATCTCCGTTATTACTTAAAAGCGGATATCTGCCATAGAAATTCGGAATACGTATTCCATCACATTCAGCAAGTGCAACTGTTTGTATAACTGTAAATCCCTGTTTCAAACGACAATCAAGATATTCTATTATTTCTTCTCTGCTGAGACTGTGAAGTAGTTCCCATGCAGTATCACCCAACCAGAAAAATTGTTCTCCGTTATCCTTTATAAGAAATCTTTTATTATTACTCACTTTTAGATATTTCATTTCTCTTTTCCTTTCATATATCTTTAATTATATGTTATTTATTAATATGTTTCTTTATCGCATCAAAGGATTTTTGGCTTATAACATGCTCAATGCGGCAAGCATCTTCTGTTGCGGTTTTTTCGTCAACTCCTAATTTTTTTAACACGTCAGCAATAACAACATGACGTTCAAATATTCTGTCTGCTATTTCTTTTCCTGTTTCTGTAAGGGTAATATAGCCGTCATCGTCCACATTTATATGTCCCTGTTTTTTTAACAGTCCTACTCCTCGGCTTATACTGGGTTTTGAATAATTCATATATTCAGCTATATCAATGGAACGAACTGCATTCTTGGATTTACATAAAATATATATGGTTTCAAGATACATTTCTCCGGACTCATTTAATGACATAATTTTTCTCCTTATTGACTAAGTAATATTTGTATTTACTAATTTAACAGAATACCGCAGAAAATACATATGGCATCTTCTACGGTATCATTTATAATTATTAAAGCATAAATTTATCATGAATCGCAGCTACTGCACGTTCTGCATCTTTCTGATCCACCAATACGGAAATTTTTATTTCCGAAGTAGCTATCATACTTATATTTATGTCCTCATTGTATAATGCTTCAAACATTGTTGTTGCAACACCGGCATTGTTAACCATACCTGCACCGACAATAGATACCTTTGATACATCTTTTCTGATTTTAATATCATCAATTTTTAGCAATGATTTGTTCTCTTCCAAGAGTTGAACCGTATGTTCCAGTTCACCCTCTGTGATTGTAAAACTTATATCCTTCTTTTCGCCATTACCTATAGATTGAATAATAAGATCTACACTTATTCCGTGCTTTGACAATAATGCAAATACCTGATACGCCTTTCCCGGTGTATCCTCTATTCCGCACAATGCAATTCTTGCACAATCATTATCTCTTGTAACCCCTCTGACAAGCATCTTTTCCACTTGGTCTACCTCCTTGACATATGTTCCTTCATTTTTATTCAAACTTGATTTTACAGCTAAATTAACGTGATATTTTTTTGCCATTTCAACAGATCTGTTATGGAGAACATTAGCACCCAAAGATGCCAGTTCCAACATTTCATCATATGATATATCATCCAGCTTATGAGCATTCTTTACTATTCTGGGATCTGCAGTATATACTCCGTCAACGTCCGTGTATATCTCACACAAATCCGCATGAAGAGCCGCTGCAAGCGCAACTGCCGAGGTATCAGAACCGCCCCTTCCCAAAGTTGTTATATCATCGTACTTGTTTAAACCCTGAAATCCTGCAACAATAACAATTTTGTTTTTGTCAAGTTCGCTCTGTAAACGTTCCTTGTCAATTTTATGTATTCTTGCAGAAGAATAATGTGAATCTGTTTTAAATCCTGCCTGCCATCCGGTCAAAGAAATTACAGGTTTGCCCAATTTTTCTATTGCCATGGCAAGTAATGAAATGGAAATCTGTTCACCTGTAGATAAGAGCATATCCATTTCTCTTTTTGAAGCCTTCGGATTAATTTCCATAGCTTTTTCAATTAAATCATCTGTGGTATCTCCCTGAGCAGAAACAACTACCACAACATTGTTTCCTTTGTCATAGGTCTCAACAACTCTGCCGGCGACATTCATTACCCTTTCGGCATCTTTTACTGAAGTACCGCCGTATTTTTGTACAATTAAACCCATTATATTCAATTCCTCCCTAAAAATATTATATGCAGGCATCCGCAAATAAAAATATTTGCGAAAAGCCCGAAAATATATTAAATTACCATATTGTATAAACAATTATTTTATAATGACCGTGATATAACACCGACATTATCAGCATAAAGTTCAATACAATTTCTTCTTATATCATTCTCTTTAAAGCATTTTAACATTTTATCTTTAAATGCAGTATCCTTTTCATTTAAAACAGCTATCACAGACGGTCCCGATCCGCTGAGGAAAACTGCTTTTGCACCGTTTTCCATACTTTTCTCAAAAACAAATTTCATATCCGGTACAGTTTCCTCTCTATATTTCTGATGCAGTCTGTCCTGTGTATATATACCCAGATTTTCAAAATCCCCCGTTGACATTGCATATACAAAAGATGCCGCATGTGCAATATTAAAAGAAGCGTCTTTCAAGGATACTTTATCCGGCAACAATTTTCTTGATTTTTTTGTTGCCACATAATAATGTGGTATCATAGCCGCAAATTTTATGCCGTGAGGTATCCTTATTGTCTGTCTGTACAGTCCGCTGTTGTCCGTACATGAGATGCAAAAACCTCCAAACAGTGCAGGGGCAACATTATCCGGGTGTCCCTCAATTTCATTTGCAAGTTCAAAAATCCGTTGAGTATCGAGTTTTCTTCCGCTTATGATATTTCCTGCCATCAATCCTCCGATAATACATGCACTGCTGCTGCCTAATCCTCTTGTCATGGGTATTTCGCTTTTCTGAGATATTTTTAATCCTCTTTTTTTATAACCCACTTCATCAAATGCTCTTATTACAGATCTGTATATCAGATTGTTCTCATCTCTTGAGATATATTCCGATGCATTATGATTTTTTATAAACAAACCGTTTTCCGTTTCGCTGACTCTAATGGAATTATATAATGATAATGCTATTCCGAAGCAGTCAAATCCCGATCCTACATTTGCTGTGGTTGCAGGTACTCTTACTTCCGTCATATAAAATCAAGCACTCCCAAAGCATGGATTACTCCGTTTATTTTTTCCAGTCCGGCATTTAGTTTGCCCCTTTTCACATTTCTTATAACAAATGCTGTTTCATCATTAAAAAGAGAAACAAATTCCACTTCATCAAAAATATTTTCAATATTTTCACAGCTGTCTGTACATCTTACGAGAAAAGTCAAAGTCTGTTCATTTGAATCCGCAATTATATTTTCATCGGAACACTCCCATAATATATTATGCTTTTTAACGTCAATGTGTCTTGAGCAATCCAGAATATCCGCAACAACCGCACTCGCCGTCGGCAGTTTACCGGCTCCTTTACCATAAAAAACAGCGTCCCCCAAGTAATTTCCGTGAATCATAACTGCATTGAACACGCCATTTACATCGCTTAAAATATTTTCCTCCGATACAATCATAGGCGAAACCGAAGCGTATATTTTTCCTTCTTCATTCATTTTAGCATATCCAATAAGTTTAATTACAGAAGACATTTTTTCGGCATAAGCCACATCCCTTGAAGTTATATCGGTAATTCCGCAAGTGGGAATATCATTATAATTTACATATTTCCCCCATGCCATAGATGCAAGAATTGCAAGTTTTCTGCAAGCGTCATGACCTTCAACATCTGCCGCCGGATTTTTTTCCGCATATCCCTTTGCCTGTGCATCCGAAAGAGCTTCTGTAAAATCTTTACCTTTTGTAAACATCTCATTTAATATAAAATTTGTTGTTCCGTTTAAAATTCCCGCAACAGCCATTATATCATTTGCTTTTGTGCATACAGTCATGGGACGTATAATTGGTATTCCCCCGCCTACACTTGCCTCAAAAAGATACATTGCATTATTTTTCTTTGCAATTTCCAACAATTCCGGTCCATATGTTGCCACAAGTTCTTTATTTGAAGTGACTACACTCTTTCCCTGCTCCAAAAGCTGTTTTGTAAATTCATACGCAGGATGTAATCCGCCCATAACCTCTGCCGCGATTTTTACATCATTGTCATTTAAAATGTCATCAAAGTTTTTTGTTAGAAGCGGTTTTATTTCTTCATTGTCAAAGTCTCTGATATCAAGAATATATTTTACCTCAATTTCATCTCCTGCAGCATCTGCCGATGTCATATCCCTGATTATCTCGTATACACCGCTGCCAACCGTTCCGAATCCCATAATTGCCGTTTTAATCATTACCCCGTTCATTCCTTTCTTATTGCAGCATAATCGGCATCATTTTCACTTTATGCGTTTTAATTCAATATTTAATCAAAACTTTGTATATCATATATTATCAGTTTTTACCGTATAATTAATGATTTTTACGTCATTGCCAATAAGCTTACCTTGTTAACCCCTTTTATTTTTTTTAATTCCGAGATTATCTTTTCCATATCCTGCGAATTATATTTTAATCTGAGAGATATGGTTATATTTGCCACTCCGTTTACAGGTATATTTTGATTTATCGTAAGTACACTTATTTCTTTTTTTGCAAATACACTTAAAATCTCAGATAAAATTCCTGTTACATCATCAAGAGTGAATGCAAGGGTTGCGATATTATCGCTTATATTGTCGCCGCAGGAAAAAATATGATTTTTGTATTTATAAAATGCAGTTCTGCTTAATTTTGTTTGTTCCAGTACTTCATTAACAGATTTGAATTTTCCGGAATCAATAAGATTTTTTGTCATTATCACTCTTTTAAATACATCCGGAGCAATATTATAATCTACAATTATATAAGATGAATCCATATTTTCACCTCCAACCGAGCCTCTATAGTCCGTTATATAAAAACAGTTGTATCACATATATAGTATAATACCATATATTTCTTTTTATGTCAATGTATCAACTTAACAAACAATATCCTATATATTTAATTATTTTAGTGATTTTTTTATATTTTTTTTTAAATAATGTTGACAACAATAAACTAATGTTTTATAATGAACATATGAACAATTATTCAATTGTTATCGGTAATAACCAAATTAACAATATTACTGAAGGGATTGGGATAGTATGAATAATAATAATCACAAAGTCAATTGCACACATTGTCATACCGATGAATGCAATCACCATGAACACAACCATCAGAATTGCGAAACCCACAAATGTGGCTGCGATCATGAACATTCACATTCAGACACAAAACAAATAGTTATCAGAATTGTATTGGGTTCTGTACTTTTTATTGGCGGACTTGTTTTTTCCGGTCAGAAGTATTTAGCCCCAGTACTGTACATTGCAGCATATCTTATTTTGGGATATGATGTAATCATTAATGGTATAAAACATCTTTTCAAAAATCATACCTTTTCGGAACATTTACTCATGAGCATTGCCTCCCTTGGAGCCTTTGCTCTCGGTCAGTTCAGTGAAGGATGCGCGGTTATGCTTTTCTATCAAATAGGTGAATTATTTAATGATACAGCAAATGAAAAGTCAGAAAAATCAATCAGAGAACTTATAAATATAAAACCTGAATACGCCAATCTTCTTATAAACAATAAAATAGAAAAAGTACCTCCGGAGGAATTAAAAGCGGGAGATATTGTTACTGTTTCGGCGGGAGAGCAAATTCCATCCGATGGAATTATTATTGAAGGCTCCACATCTCTTGATACATCAAAAATGACCGGAGAAGAACAATATTCGGTTGTAAATACGGGAGACAGTGTAATAAGCGGCTGTATTAATATATCAAATCTTATAAAAGTAAAAATAACCACGCCTTACAGCGAATCAGGCGTATCAAAAGTATTGAAACTGTTGGATGAAATAGACAATAACAAATCAGAATCAGAAAAATTTATCACATTGTTTGCAAAATATTACACACCTACCGTAGTAATTATAGCTGCAGTAACAGGTCTTATTGTTCCGTTTTTTACAGGTTTTAATTTTTCCGATTGGATATATAAAGCATTGCTGTTTTTAGTTGTTTCATGTCCGTGTGCATTGATTATTTCGGTTCCTCTTGCATTTTTCTCTGCCAACGGATGTGCTTCTAAATATGGAATACTTATAAAAGGAAGCCTTGCGTCAGAGAAACTGTCTCACATCGGAACTGTTGCATTTGACAAAACAGGAACTGTCACTCAAGGTTCATTTAAACTTATATCCCTTCGATGCACCGGGATTAAATCGGAAATATTCGAAAAACTTGCTTATGCCGAATATTATTCAACACATCCCCTTTCGGAAGTAATTACCGAAGAATATAAGAGCTTATTTAAAAAAGAAATATCCGCAGACAGAATAAATGACTACACAGAAATTGCCGGTCAGGGCATTTCGGTACTTGTTGACAACGAGCGTGTTCTTGCCGGGAATATAAAACTTATGCAAAGCTATGGAATTGATTTTACTCCTGTAGAAAGTGAATATACAGCAGTATATATTGCTATAAACGGAAAATATGCCGGATATGCGGAATTTTCCGACGGTATAAAAGAAAACGCAAAGGATTGCATCAATTCTCTCAAAAAAATGAACATAAAACCAATCATGCTTTCCGGTGACAAAGAAGACTCTGTAAAAGCGGTTTCTGCTATAATTGGCATAAATGAATATTATTCTGAACTTCTGCCTCAGGATAAAGTCGAAAAAGTGGAAGAGGTTCAGCAAAAATCAAAAGTTGCTTTTGTTGGAGACGGCATAAATGATGCACCTGTTATTTCCCTTGCCGATGTAGGCATTTCAATGGGTCTTTCAGGTTCCGATGCCGCAATTGCCGCATCGGACGTTGTAATACTGTCCGATGATATATCAAAAATACCTTTGGCAATTAATATTTCAAAAAGAACAATGAGAATAGTATGG
>CASFSH010000425.1 GCA_949297205.1 uncultured Bacillota bacterium
TTCTGGCATATATTACAATGGAGAGGTATATAAAAACCATTTTTAATAAATAAAAAACAGTGAGGTGAAAACAATGGTTGAAATTCAGAAAAAAATAACGCCATATAATTTTACGGCACTAAAAAACAAGAGGAATGAATATATAGTTATTCATTATGTAGGTTCGGTATCAACAGCAAAAAATAATGTAGATTATTTTTATAATAATAAAGTTTCCGCAAGTGCAAGTTATTTCGTTGATGAGAACAGTATCTGGCAATGCGTGGAGGACAAAGACGCCGCATGGCACTGCGGAGGAGGATTACAGGGCGATAAGGGACATGAGTATTATTTGAAATGCACAAATTCAAACAGCATAGGAATTGAAATGTGTGTAAAGAAAAAACCAGACGGAACATGGTATTTTGAGAAAAATACCGAACAAAATACAATTGACCTTATAAAATATCTTATGCAGAAATACAATATTTCCATAAACAATGTTATAAGACATTTCGATGTTACGGGTAAAAACTGTCCTGAACCGATGCTGGAGGATTCCGTATGGTTAAACTTTAAAAACAGAATATTAAATGAAGAAAAGGAGGCTCCTAAAATGATTTATAATTATATTGATAAAAATATGCCCGAATGGGCGCGTCCTACAATACAGAAACTTGTTGATCTGGGTTATCTTCAAGGCAATGAAAAAAATGAATTGAATCTTGATGATACAATGCTGCGACTCCTTGTAATAAATGACAGGGCAGGATTGTATGATAAAAAAGAATAACTGTTAAAATACTCATAGGTTGAAAAATTGTTTTTATAATTAAAAGCGGAAATATGAATGAAAAACACACCTTCATATTTCCGCTTTTTTATGCCTGTTACGATAAATAATTTTTCCGGTTTTCGTTGGTGTAAAAATAAAATATAAGAATAATCCAGGACAAAATATCTCAGCTACAAAAAAATCGCAAAAAACAAACAAAAAGCACCAAAAATTTACAAAAAATTAAAATTTTCTTTACAAACAAAAGAAGTTATGTTATAATTATCGTTGGTTAAAATCAGGGTGTTAAAAATGCAGACGGAATAAAATCCGCTGATTGCTGACACTGTTTTAAAATACTTAAAGGAGAGGTTTTAATAATGAATAACAAAACACATGAAGCTATTTATGATGCACGTACTCTGGGAGTACCTAAAATGCTGATTCTGGGTTTTCAGCATATGTTTGCAATGTTTGGTGCAACTGTGCTTGTTCCTTTGCTTACAGGACTTGATATTGCAACAACTCTCTTAATGGCAGGACTGGGAACATTATTGTTCCATTTTATAACAAAGATGAAAGTCCCTGCTTTTTTGGGTTCATCCTTTGCATTTTTGGGAGGATATGCTGCTGTTGCACCGTTAGAGGGTAGCGGAACACTTTCAAATACAGAACTTTTGCCTTATGCATGTCTTGGAGTTGCCTGTGCCGGATTGGTTTATCTGATACTCGCTGCATTGTTTAAATGTATAGGTATTAAAAAAGTTATGAGATATTTTCCGCCGGTTGTTACCGGACCTATTATTATTTCTATCGGACTGGGTCTTGCAGGCAGTGCGGTTGATAATTGCTCTGCGAACTGGCTTATTGCATTTATAGCTCTTGCAATTGTTATAATTTTCAACATATGGGGAAAAGGTATGGCAAAAATAATTCCTATTTTAATAGGTGTGCTCGGATCATGTTTAATTGCCGCAATTCTTGCCTTGGTATGCGGAAGCGAGGTTGACGGATATATTGCAGTTGCCGGAAACGAAAATATGAAATTATTTTCTGTTAGTGCACTGGAGCAATTAAAAAGTGCCGCATGGATCGGTCTGCCTATTAAATGGAGAGGAACGGTATTCGGAGGTATAGACTGGACAAACACATCACTTATTATCAGTTCAATAATAGCAATTGTACCGATTTCTTTGGCTACCATGATGGAGCATATAGGAGATATTTCGGCTATTTCATCGACTGTTAATAGAAACTTTATCGCTTCACCCGGACTTCACAGAACACTGACCGGTGACGGTCTTGCAACAACATTCTCTGCATTATTCGGAGGACCTGCAAATACTACATACGGTGAAAATACCGGTGTTTTGGCATTATCAAGAGTGTATGATCCGAAAGTTATAAGAATTGCTGCGGTTTTGGCTGTATTGCTTTCTTTCTCACCAAAATTTGAAGCTTTGGTAAATCTTATTCCTACTGCCGTAATCGGAGGTATATCCTTTGTATTATATGGTATGATTTCTGCAATTGGTGTAAGAAATGTTGTTGAAAATCATGTTGACTTTACAAAGAGCCGTAATCTTATTATTGCCGCTGTTATTCTTGTTTCGGCTTTAGGTCTTGGAACTGCTGCTACATTTACAATAGGAGCTGTAACAATTTCATTGTCTGCTTTGGCAGTTGCATCAATTGCAGGTATCTTGCTGAATGCAATTCTGCCAGGTAAGGATTATGATTTTAAAGAGGATCCTGAGGGAGCAGAAACCGGAGTGGATTTTAAATTATAAGAAATATTTGATAGCAATGTATTAAAATTATCAATTTTTACAAATACTGTCTATATAACTTAAAGCCGTAAATGCAAAGGTTATTTACGGCTTTTATAATTATTACGGTAATATTAATGATTCTTGATTAAAACATAAAAAAATTGCCATATAAAATTGATATTGTTATCAGATTTTATCAATGATGGTATGCTGATTAAACTAAATAAGGAGTGAACAGGAATGGAAAAAAGAGTCAGTGATTCTGTGACAGAACAAGTACAGATAATATCACAAGCTGATCTTAACGGATATAAAAGACTGTTCGGAGGACAGCTTGTGGAATGGATAGATATTGTTGCCGCTGTTACTGCCAGAAGACATTGCGAACACAATGTAACAACGCTTATGATAGATCAGCTGAAATTCAAGGAACCTGCTCATGCAAACGATCTTATAGTGCTGAGAGGAAATATAACATATGTAGGAAGAACATCAATGGAGGTTTGTGTGCGTTCTTATGTTGAAACTGTTAACGGAATGAGAAGGCTTATAAATACCACATATGTTGTAATGGTCGCACTTGACGAAAATGA
>CASFSH010000426.1 GCA_949297205.1 uncultured Bacillota bacterium
CTGGATATTTTCCGTGTATGTTACCGATACCTGCGGCAAGAAAATCAACTCCAAGATCTGCTATTGTTTTACATTCATTGGGATCTGCAATTTCTCCGGCTCCTATAACTCCATCTTCTTCACCGCCTATTGAACCGACCTCAGCTTCTATAGACATACCCTTATTATGACAGATATTTACCAATTCTTTTGTTTTAGCTTTGTTTTCTTCAATAGGAAAATGTGAACCGTCAAACATTACAGATGAGAATCCTGCTTCAATACATTTCATACATCCGTCATATGTTCCGTGATCCAGATGAAGAGCAACCGGAACGGTTATATTTAATTCCTCAATCATTGCTTTTACCATTGCGGCAACGGTTTTAAAACCGCACATATACTTTCCCGCACCTTCAGAAACACCGAGAATTACAGGTGAATTATTTTCCTGTGCAGTTTGAAGAATGGCTTTGGTCCATTCAAGATTGTTGATATTAAACTGTCCTACAGCATATTTACCTGCAACAGCTTTTTGCAACATTTCAGTAGCAGATACTAACATAATTTTTCCTCCTTAAATCTTTACGTCAATAAAATATTTTAAATTTATCAGAAATTGCAATGCAATATCTTACTTGTTAATTGTAAAGTTGTCCGAAGCCAATAAAAAATCAAGAAATTCTTCACAAATTTCAAAACTTTCTCCGGCATTGCAGTTTCGGCAGGTTAGTGTTACATTATTAAAGGTAATATTAATGGAAATATCACTTTTACCACAGGAACACTTAATCGCTTTATTTTGGACAAGCTCATTAATTCTCTCAATGATGTCAAACAATAAATCAAATTCATCAGGATCAGAGAATTCTTCGCCGGATATAAGTCCTGCTATGATTTCATTTTGCGCTTTATATTCTTGTTTTAATCTTTCGGGATCTTTACCTATAAATACAATGCCAAGACCTGATTTTGGACATCTGAGTATCAAAAAATCTTTATTCCATATGGTTTTGCTTGACAGAGTAAAAGTATGAGATTCGTCACACATAGTACAATCTGCCGTTATTTTGTATTTATCGTTTGATAATTTTATGGTTATAACAGATTTTTTGCAGTCCTTATCAGAACAATATATTATCTTGGGCGTTTTTTTTGTTATATCGAATACAGTAATTTTACTTAATGTTACACTTGTACAGTTTGGGCACATATATAAAATTGAACGATTCAAATCCGAAATCATAAGTTACTCCATTTCAAACAATAAAATGTTTATCTTTTTTATTATAACCCGATTTTATTTTCTCTTGCATAGAAAAATAAATATTGTTGCGCATATCCGCCTAAAGAACCAAATTTTTCTAAAGAAAATTTTTCTATCTCCCTGATACTTTGCGGTGAAGTAAAATAACAATATTCAACAACTCGTTTTATCCAAACATCTATGGGAAAACTGTTTCTTTTTGATAGGCCGAAAAGCAATATACAATCAGCAACCTTATTACCGATGCCTTTTATTTTCATTAGTTCTTTTTTTGCATCGTAATAAGTAAGATTTTTAAATGTATCAATACACATACCTTCATGAAATAATTTTGCAGCTGATAAAATATATTTATCACGAAATCCGGCTTTTATAGGAGCAAGATCATCCAAATTAAGTGAATATATTTTTTCGGATGAAGGAAAGGTATAGTATGTATTTCCGAGATATTCGATTTTATCACCGTATAATTCACATAAAGAATTTATTATTTTTTTTATTCTGGGAATATTATTGCTTGCAGATATTATAAAAGAAACAACACATTCCCATAAATCCTGATTAAGAATACGTATCCCGCCTCCGTAGCTTATCGCTTCTTTTAAAATTTTATCGGAAGACAGTGTGGATTTAATAATGCCATAATCATTGTTCATATCAAAATAATTATACCATATATTTTCAAAGTCCTCTTTGGATGTATCATATAGTGTAACGGAGGAGGCGGTTTGTGAAATTTTCAAAGCTTTGCCCATAGCAACTCCGATATAACTCCCGTCCGGCTCCTTATTCCATCGGAAGCACTGACCGCATTCAAATATATGATCAAGATTAAAATCTTTGATATCCGATATGATTAAGTTTTTATTTTTAATTTCTATATTCATAACACGTTAATTATAACACATACCTTATTATAATTCAATATATATTGACAAGTTTTGTATAAAATTGTATAAAATTATAGACAAAAAAAAATATTGTGGTATAATATATATATTAAAAATTGTGATATAATAATACATGGCGGATAACGGTATAAAGTATAGATATAATATAAGATAAATAATGAAAGGATGATATAAATGACAGATAAAGAACTATATGAGAAATTGAAATACAGTTCAAAAAATGCATATGATGAAATGAAGCCTGAGGAAATAAAGGCGATGCTTGACATGGCAGATGATTACAGAAAGTTTCTTGATGCAGGTAAAACAGAACGTGAATGTGTTGCTGTTACTGAAAAAATGGCAATAGACAGAGGATTTGAAAAACTTGATGAAAAGGAAAATTTAAAACCGGGCGATAAGGTTTATGCTATCAATAGGGACAAGAATATATTGCTTGCGGTAATAGGAGAAGAGGCGCCTGAAAACGGCTTTAATATTGTAGGATCGCATATTGATTCCCCACGTTTGGATTTAAAACAAAATCCATTGTATGAAAGTAATGAAATGGCTCTTTTAAAAACACATTACTACGGAGGAATAAAAAAATATCAGTGGACTGCAATACCTCTTGCATTGCATGGAGTGGTATGTAAAAGAAACGGAGAAAAAATAGAAATATGTATCGGTGAAAAGGAATCCGACCCTGTGTTCTGTATTACAGACCTTCTACCGCATCTTGCCAAAGACCAGATGACAAAAAAATTATCCGACGGAATAGAGGGTGAATCCTTAAATATTCTTGTAGGAGGTATAGGAGTAAAATCTGATGAAATACAAGAAAAGGTTAAGTTTAAAATTTTATCTATTTTAAATACAATGTACGGTATAAAAGAGGAAGATTTCTTTTCTGCGGAATTAGAAGCTGTACCTGCATTTAAAGCAAGAAATGTGGGTTTTGATGAAAGTTTTATAGGTGCATACGGTCAGGATGACAGGGTTTGTGCATATACATCATTAAAAAGTATATTTGATATAAAATCTCCTAAAAAAACAGCGATATGTCTGCTTGTTGATAAGGAAGAAATCGGTTCTACCGGAAATACGGGTATGCTGTCAAAATATTTTGAAATGATACTTGCTGAATTGTGCTGTAAAATCAGCGGAGAATACAATATATTAAAAATAAATAAGGCGATTTCAAATTCTTCATGTCTTTCCAGTGATGTGGGTGCTGCGGTGGATCCTAATTATGAGAGTGTATATGAAAAAAACAATTCAGCATTTGCAGGACATGGAATGATTTTGATGAAGTATACCGGGTCTCGCGGGAAATCCGGTGCAAGTGACGCTTCTGCTGAATTTGTTCAGGAAGTAATATCCATTTTTGATAACAACGATGTAATATGGCAGGCGGGAGAACTGGGAAAAGTGGATCAAGGCGGCGGCGGAACAATTGCAATGTATATCGGAAATCTGAATATGAATGTAATAGACTGCGGTGTGCCTGTTTTATCAATGCATTCACCTTTTGAAATAACTGCAAAAAGTGATATTTATATGGCATATAAATCATATGTGGCATTTTATAATGATAGATAAATACATTAAAAGCGTTCAAGGAATATTCTCTGAACGCTTTACCCATTTATGATAAATTGAGGTTTTTATGATTTTATATTTGATTGTGATTTGGAATTTGATTGTTTTTCTGATTTACGGTTATGATAAAAGACAATCAAGGTTAAACAAATGGAGAGTGAGCGAAAAGTTTTTGTTGCTTTCTGCAATGTTATGTGCCGGTGCAGGTGCACTTGCAGGAATGGAAGTTTTCAGACATAAGACAAAACATATAAAATTTATGGTTATTGTACCAATCGGATGTGTTATTACCTTGACCGTGGTAATTTACATAATTTATACAGGAATAGGGATATAAAACGAAACGGAGATTATTTATGAAATTAACATTGATTTGCGGAGAAAAGGGTTCGGGAAAAACAAATTATTGTCTGAGTGAAATAGAAAAAATTAAAAATAATAACAATGGTGCAAAAGCTGTAATTATTGTCCCCGATCAATATTCTTATGTGTTTGAAAAATCCGTTACGGAAAAATTCGGAGGTACGGGATTAAACGGTATTGAAGTTCTTACGATGTCGCAAATGTCGAATAGATTTTTAAACAAAAACAGAAAAAATTATCTGGAACCTTCGGGAAAGGCAATGCTTGTTCAGAATGCTGTGTTTAAAGCTGCAAAAAATGATAATGTTTATTCCGGTTGTACGGATAAGCCCGGATTTGCAAATCAGCTTACCGATACAATAACTCAGCTTAAAAGAAATATGATTACTCCGGAAATACTGATAAAAACAGCGGAAACCACAAAAAATAAACTTCTTTTTCAAAAACTCACATCAATTGCCCGGATATATAAAATATATGAAGAAGAAAACGGCGGAAGGTTTTATGATTCTGACGAGGAATTTATAAGTTTATCAGAGGCAATTTTAAATGACGGTATATTTAAAGATACATATGTGTTTGCAGATGAATTTTCCGATTTTATACCGCAGCATTATAAAGTTCTTGAATCTATTTTAAAAAACTGTATAAATTTATCGGTTACACTTCCGGCAAGAACAGACAGTACAGATGAAATACTGAATATTCCGAAAGAAACCATAACACGTCTTACAAATATTGCAAGAAAAAATAATTGCCCGTATGAATGTATAAATCTGGATAAGCCTGAAAATCCTTTTCAATCGGAAGAAATTAATGCTTTTTATAAAAATTATTCTAATATTGTATATAAAAAATATGTTCCCATAAGTGAAACAACTAAAGATATAGAACTGTTTTCAGCAAAGAATCCCTATTCTGAAATTGAATATATTGCAAAAAAAATAAAACATATGTGTAACAATGACGGTTTGAGATACCGGGATTTTGCGATTTCATGTGGGGACACAAATAAATATCTGCACATTATTGATGCCGTGTTCAATGATTATAATATTCCTTATTTTTCCGATAACAAATTATCTGTAATAGATCATCCTATAGTAATGACTGTGTTGGGTGTGTTTGAAATATTTAATTCCAACTGGAGTTTTGATGCTGTTTTCAGATATCTGAAATGCGGACATGTTTTTGTGAAAAATGAATCGGGCGTTTCGCCATTACAAAGAGATGAAATTGATTTTCTTGAAACTTATGTACAGAAAAGAGGCATAAGAGGAAAGAAAAAATGGCTGTCTGAAGAAGATTGGATCTATAACGATACAAGCATTGGGCAATCGGTTGAAAACGTGAAAAACAAAGAGGTTAACGATAAATATACAAAACGGATAAATAATATTAGACGGCTTATAGTTAAACCTATAGAAAGTCTTGATAAAAGTCTTGCAGGACGAAATACGGCAGAACACTTTGCACGTTGCCTTGTTCGTTTTCTTGAAGATATACATCTTTACGATGGGATTATTTATGAAACAGATATACTTGATTATGAGGGACGCAGAAATGAAGCTGAACAAAATAACCAGGTATGGGATATTTTACTTAATGTAATTAATCAGAGTGTAGTAACCCTTGGGGATGTAAAATGTTCACGAAAAGAATATAAGGAATTTATACGAGCAGGTTTAACTTCAGGTGAAATAGCAATAATTCCGTCTTCATTAGACAGTGTGACAATTGGTTCTGCAGAAAATATGAGACAAAAGGATATGTCGGTTTTATTTGTTGCAGGAGCTGTCAGAGGTGATATTCCAAAGGAAAATACAGCCGGTTCATTTTTTTCGGACAGCGAGAAGAATGAGATGAATGAAATATTGAAAAATGACGAATTGGAATTCGGACAGGATTTGAAAAAATATAAAATACAGGCTGAATATAAATTATTCAGAGTGTTATTTACAGCACAAAAGAAACTATATGTAAGTTATCCTGTCAGTGATTTCGAGGGGGAGAGTCAGGTGCCTTCCGAGTTAATTTTCAATTTGAGAAAATTATTCCCATATATACAGTATCACGATGATGTTATTGAGTTGTCTGAAAAAAAACAGTTATGTTTTTCTCCGGAAGAAGCTTTTGAATATTTTATGCAGAACAGAAATAATAAAAGAGATAAAGCTATTCCACAAATATATGACTGGATGAAAAATAACAATAATTGGTATGAAAGAATCAATAAGATAGATCTTGCAGAGAAATATAAAATTGAATCTCTTAAAATTACACCCGAAAATGCAGAAAAGATATATAAAAATTATTCGAGTTACAGTGTCAGCCGATTAAATGAATATTCAAAATGTCCTTTTGCATATTTTCTTAAATATGGTCTGAAAGCAAAACAACCTGAAGTATGGCAAATACAAAAGTTAGATTTGGGATCTGTTATGCATTATATAATTTGCAGATATTGTGAAATCGTTGCGGATGATGCGTCTGATTTCGAACAATTGAAAGGTAACTGGAATGCAATAACAAAAGAAAAAAGCGAAGAAATAATAGATAATGTAGTTAAAGAAATACAACCCAAAATAATGTCTGTGCTCGAACGTGACGAGGCAAAAGTTATATATTTGCTTAAAAGAATGTCAAAGACAGTAAAAAGATCTGCCGAAACAGTAAGAAAAAGTCTGATTAACGGACATTATGCAGCTGCAGAACTTGAAAAACATTTTGAAATTAAATTAGATTCTGATTATGATATTGCAATAAACGGTACAATTGACAGAATTGATATTTCAAAATCAGAAAACGGTGAAAAATGCGGTATAAGAATTATTGACTATAAGTCGGGTAAAAAGGATTTTTCTGTTGTTTCCATATGCAATATGCAGGATATTCAGTTAATAGTATATGCAATTTCTGCCATGGAGCTGTATAAAGACAGAAAAATAAAGTTTATTGAACATTCAAAAGAAGCGGAAATAACAGGAATTATGTATAATAATTTGCGTGATGACATGACTCAGACAGATTCCGGGATTGATGCAGAAGTGCCGGAAATAATGAAACTTAACGGGCCGATAATACTTGATGGTGAAGATGATAATATTATGATTGACAATGCGTTGTCAATGGATAAGGATCTGGAAGAAAAACAATCAAGTGAGTTTTTAAACTTTAAAATAAATAAAAATGGAACGATAAGTGCCAATACAAAGTATTTTACAAAAAGTCAGTTTGAAAAAATTACCCGGTATGTAAAAGATAATATCAAAAAAACCGACGGAGAAATAAGAAACGGAAATATTGAAATTATGCCATATATCAACGGACAGAATTTATCGTGTGAGTTTTGTGATATGGCGGAAATTTGCTTATTTGACAGAAATATAAATAAGACAAGAAGTGTTTGTACTAAAGAAAATGAAGCGTGGGATATAATAAATAAAGAAACTGAAAAATAAGTGTAAAAGGGAGAATAAATGTATGGAGAAATTTGATTTAATTGTTGTTGGCGGCGGTTTTGCGGGAGTGTCTGCAGCGGTTTGTGCCGCAAGGAAAGGTATGAGGGTTCTTATTGCCGATGAAAATAATTGTTTCGGAGGTGCTGCCGCAAATTGTCTTGTCAATCCATTTATGCCGACAAGAACTGTTAATCCGGAAACAAAAGAAAAAATAGAACTAAGCAGAGGATTTTTCTCTGAAATTGTTGAAGAATTAAAAAAGTATAATGCTATTGATAATCATTGTTCAAAATTCAGTGAGGAATATTTAAAATTAATACTGAACAGAAAACTGATTGAGGCCGGAGTAAAAATATTATTTCATGTTCGTCTGACGGAAGTTAAAAGATGCAATGATAAAATCCAATCTCTTGTTTTTTCGTATGAATCCGGAAAGGTGGAGCTATGTGCCGACTATTATGTTGACGCAACAGGTGATGCAAATCTTGCATATCTTGCAGGATGCCCAGTGCGCCTCGGCAGGGAAAGTGATAATTTATGTCAGCCTATGACATTATGTTTTCGTGTGTCGGGAGTAGATGAAGAGGCATTGGAAAAAGAACGTGAACAAATGGATAAATATTATAAAAAACTGCAAGGTGAAGGTAAATTAAAAAATCCGAGAGAAGATATTTTGTTATTCCGTACATTACAGAATGGAATAATACATTTTAATTCTACAAGAATAGTAAAGAAAAATCCTACAGATGTTTTTGATGTTACCGAAGCGGAAATAGAGGCGCGAGAACAGGTATTTGAGTTATTTAATTTATTGAAAGGAAATTTTTCTTCATTTAAAAATTCACAAATCATATCAACAGCGATGCATATAGGTATAAGGGAAAGCAGAATGATTGACGGAGAATATATCCTTACTCAGGAAGATTTACTTTCGCTAAAACGATTTGATGATGCCATTGCCTGTACAAATTATGATATAGATATACATAACCCATCAGGAACGGGAACATCGCATCATTTTTTCAAGGCGGGAGAATATTATACCATTCCATACAGATGTCTTATACCAAAAGGGGTAAGAAATATGCTTGTGGCCGGCAGATGTATTTCATCTACACATGAAGCACAGGCATCTTACAGAATAATGCCAGTATGTTCAAATTTAGGTGAGGCATGTGGTGTTGCCTTAAGCCAGTTAAAAGGAAAAAATGAGGATGTACGTAATGTTGATATAAAATTATTGCAGGAAACACTTATTGAAAACGGTGCTTTTTTGGGTGTATAATATTAAGAAAGGCAAATCAAAAAATATTTTATGTTTATATATTACAACAAAGAGAAGAAAATGACAATATTTTCTTCTCTTTTAAATTAACAATCTTTTAACAAAATATTCTTATAGAATCAACATTATTGTTCTATAATATTAAATAGTTAATATTTTTGTAATAATTTTATAAATGCTGCATATAATGTAGTATTGGATAAAATTATCCAAATACATAAAAAAACAATATTACATATCTCACAGTATATGGAAAGGATTGATAAAAATGCAGATTCATTTAAAAGGGGCGATATTACTGGCTATTTGCACATTATGTAATTTATACCTTGTAAACAGAGTATGCATAGGAGGATATGATGTAGTAGCTGAAGGAAAAACAATAGGTTTTGTTGAAAATATTGAGGACGTTACAGAAATTACAGACAAGATGGATAATGAACTGTATGAAAGTTACGGCATTGATAAATCGCTTGCAGATAAAATTGAGCTTGTTGAAAAAGTTGATTTTAAAAATAATATTTCAGATAAAGAGGAACTTGAACGTGAAATCAGTAATCTTTCCGATTTGATTTGCAGCGGCTATACTTTAATTATATCTGATAACGAGTCCATTACATTTAAAAGTTATGATGATTTGTTGATTGCCCTTGCAAAAATTCAGCGTGATTATTTAATGGATGGCGCAGAAATGGGATTTTGTGAAAAAATTGAATATAAAAAAGAATATGTAAGCAAGAAAAATATATATGATGCGGAAAGCGGATATAATTTTTTGAAAGAGAATTTGCTGTTGAATGTTGTAAGTAAAGTAGTGGAAGAATATGCAAGTACAATTAATTATGACATAACACAGATAGAGGATGATACAATGTATAAGGGAAGTGTTGAAATAGTACAGGAAGGATCTGTCGGAGAAAGTCTTATCAGTGCGGAGATTGAATATATAAACGGCGAAGAAAATTCAAGAAAGATAATAGATGAAAAAATTATTACTGAGCCAATTGCACAAATAGAAAAAATCGGTACACTTGATCCTCCTCCGGGATTCGGAACAGGAGAGTTTATATATCCTGTTTCAGGAAGATTGACCTCCGAGTTCGGACCAAGATGGGGGAGAACACACGGGGGTATTGATATTGCAGCGTCAACAGGAACGGAAATTGTTGCATCTGATAACGGAACCGTAATATTTGCCGGAGAAAGCGGAACATACGGATTACTTGTAAAAATTGATCACGGAAACGGATATGTAACTTATTATGCACATTGTTCGCAGTTAAATGTTTCTGAGGGTGATGTTGTTACTAAGGGAGAAACCATTGCCCTTGTGGGAAGTACCGGAAACAGTACAGGTCCGCATTGTCATTTTGAGATAAGATATAATGATGTTCAAAAAGATCCTCTTTCTTATTTGGAGTAATCTAAAAAACAGATATTGTAATGTCAACATTGAAAGTGTTTTACATTTTTTAATAGATAAAAATAACCGGTTCTGATTGGTCTTTTATTTCAAATCCGACTGATCAGAAACCGGTATTTTTTATACAAATCAAGGATATTTATTTTGAAAGCAATCCTTCCAGTAAATCTGTTTCTGAAAGGGAATGCCCATCATATAAAACAGTTTTTATTTCGTAAGCATTAAATATTATATCTGATTTGTTATCGTTAAAAGTTAATTGTGCAGTCTGTACTTTTTGGGTTGGATTAAATAAGCGTATAATCCAGTTATTTGAATTTTCTGCACGTTTGAAAGCTGTGATTTGTATTATATCATTGCCTTCAAGTCGTATGGGTGATGCAGGTTTTTCACCAACACCTGTAGGATAGAAAGAAAGTAACATGGGCTGTGTATTAAAATGAGCGGCAAATCTTCCGGCATTGTTCAGAATATCATTACTATTTCCTATATCAAAAGCAAATGAAAACTCCCGTTCACCCTGTTCAATATAAGGCATATATCTGTCTTGAGGCATAACAACGCGGCCTTCAATGGGATGTGCGGTATATGACGGAGAACGCAGAAGCGTAATTTTCAACTCATTATTATTTTCGTCATATGATGAGCCATATACACCATTGTTTGCAGCAATTATGCCTTTATCTTCACCGCAGATGATAATGTATTTTTGAGAAACATTTTCAACCATATTCTTTTTAAGTGCTTCTCTGCCGTATGCGTGTTCTCCAATACAGTCAGAGGTGTTAAATGCAGCAGGAATATTCAATTTAATAAGTTTTTGTTTTTCATCCCATAATATATGAATATCAATGCGTAATCCTTCTTTTTGGGACAGAATGTACTTTACAAGTGCTCTTGCCGAATTGTATCCAAAGGCTGCTTCTACAATGGTACGTACATCTCCGCTTTCGATAACATGAACCGAATCAATAGGAGAATCGGTACAACAGAAACGCTGTGTTTCCTGAGAAGATAGCAGAACAAAAGAACCTAATTTATTTTTCCATGATACATTTTCCATATACCATGGATCGTAATTGTCATCAAATACTTCTAATGAAAACGCACCGGGTTTTACATACTCCTGACCGTTTTTGCGGTAGCTGTCAATAAGACCTGTTGAACGGTTGATTTCAACATATGTATTTTTTGATTCAAACATCTCTACTGCTACTATATGTCGCTTCGTGCGTACCTATATAACAATATTCACAAATAAGATCGCTCAATTTCAACATATGAGAGAATTTACACCCCAACAATTGACAAAGAGCCGAAAAAAGAAAAGCCTACCCCTCAAGATTGAGGGGCAGGGGCGTTGAGGTGCGAGTCATCGCACTTTTTTATCAGTACAGGTGTAAGCAAAAGAAGGGCAAGCATAATTGCCGAAACAACCAGGAACAGCGGTCTGTAGCCGAAGCGTTCTGCAAACAATCCGCCGAGATACGAGCCGACGAGGGGGGCGGCGCCTGAGGTTGTGACGGTCCATACGCCTTGCGCCCATGCGAGGCTCTTTTCGGGTACGGTTTGCTTTATATACGGCGTCGCAGCAGACCACAAAAGTCCGAACCATACCGCACTGAATACGACGGAGACGGAAACAAGCGCAGGGCTTTCAAAAACGAAAATTATGCCGGCGCGCAGAATTCCCGAAAGGGCTATCAGCATAAAAACCGCCACGGGCTTTGCCCTGACCGCTTTTTTGCCGAAAACAAGCATAATAATCCATTCTCCGAAGGTCCCGAGGCTGAGTATAAGGCTCAGCATTCCTATGCTTCCGCCGAGCCCTTCGCTTACGGAACAGTAGTATGCCGAAAAGAAAAAACCGAGTATCCTTGAACATAAAAACAAGCAGAAGGAATAAACCAAAAAGCAAACGAAGCGGCGGTTCATGCATTTTTCGCTTTTATTGTTTTCGGATTTTGAAAGTCGGTTCGGAGCGGAAACCGTCTTTGAAATCACTGCGGACAGTGCGGCAAGCACTGCAATATATATAAAAATATAATCC
>CASFSH010000427.1 GCA_949297205.1 uncultured Bacillota bacterium
TTTTATATTTATAGACAAGAATATATATTATAAAAATAGTGCTATTTATAATTGAAAAATTATTTAACTAAATATAGGGACGCATAAAAATATTTTAGCACCCCTATATGTTTGTTATGAAATACTTATTTAATTTTGCAGGTAATAATTTCGTCACCTTGTTTTTTATTTCCGAAACTTATATCAAGAGAAGAAATTTTGCTTATATTAGTGATAATAATTGGGGTATGGAGATTGTATCCTCTGTCTGCAATATATTCCAGGTTTACGTCAGCAAGTTTATCACCTGTTTTAATAGTATCTCCTTCTTTAACGCAAGCTTTAAAGCCTTCACCTTTTAATTCTACGGTATTGAGGCCTATATGAATTAACAATTCAATGCCATTTTCGGAAGTGATAGCATAAGCATGAAGAGTATCAAAGAGCTGTGTTATTTTTCCGTTGACAGGTGAACAGATTATACCGCTTTCGGGTAGGATAGCTGCACCGTCTCCTAATATTTTATCGGAAAATACCTGATCAGGGACCTCATTTAAAGGTACTATTTTTCCATCACAAGGAGCGTATATTATTTCCGTTTTTTGCTTTTTAAAAAACATAAATGTCCTCCTTACAAATTCTTTTCAAGAAATCTCTTAATTCCAAGTTCTGCTACATCTTCATCCACCCCGAATATACTGACTTTTAATTCATCTCCGTTTTTTGCGGAAAGACTCATTACTGAAAATAATTTTTTTGCATCTGCATTTTTACCTTTTGTAAAAAGCGTAATATCAGATTTGTATTTTTCCGCTTCTTTTACAAGCAGACCTGCAGGACGTGCGTGTATTCCAACATTATCTTTAATTACATATGAAAATTCTTTCATTATAAAAACCCTTTCTGAAATAAAATATTGTAAATATACAGATATTATATGTTAAAATCTGATTATTAAACAAAAAATTAAATATTTTATTTTACAGATGATGGTATAAAAAATAATAGGCAGTTTATTATTAAATAAAATTTGTACTGAAATAATCTAAAATAGTAAATTTAATATGTATATGTCTACAAAAAACAACTTTATTGTTAAATATTTTTATTTTTTTTGTAAAAGTTTAGAAAAAAATGGAATTGTTTGCTTACTTGTATTGATTTATTCTGCGAAAAGTAGTATAATATTATAATACTATAATATGATAGGAGGATTGTCGTTGTCTAAAGGGTATAGTATTAGGGTCAGAATAGGCGGCCGCTCTTTATCTATTATTTCTGATGCAAAACCGGAATATATGATGAAAGTTGCTTCAAAAGTTGATGATTCAATTACCAGTTTGTTAAAATCAAATACAGGACTTACTTTTGAAAAAGCTGCAATATTGACCGCATTAAAATTTTGTGATGAAGCAACAAACGTAAAAGATATTCAAAATGACCATGCGCCGGACAGTGTGACCAAAGTTGAAAAAGAAACTGCTCATGACGCCGAATCTGATAATTTAAGAAAACAAGTAATTGCATATTCTAAAGAATTGTCAAGACTTGAAAGAGAAAATAAAATGTTAATAAAGGAAATAGAAGCGCTTAAAAAAAATGATAAACAAAAATATTAATTATTTGATTTGATTTGAGAGGAGTATGCAAACATGGAATTGCTTTCACCTGCCGGTTCTCCGGAAGCATTAACTGCCGCTGTCCAGAGCGGAGCTGATGCAGTATATATTGGCGGAAGCAGGTTTTCTGCAAGAGGAACAGCACAAAATTTTACATTAGAGCAAATAGCAGAGTGGGTAAAATATTGTCATATTAGAGGTGTTGCGGTTCATGTCGCGGCAAATACTGTAATCAAAGAAAAAGAAACTGAGGAATATATAGAGTATATAGGTGAGTTGAATAATATTGGTGTTGACGCAGTTATAATGCAGGATATTGGAATGGCAAAAATAGTGCATCTTAAATATCCTGATTTATCATTGCATGCAAGTACTCAAATTACCTGTGCATCCCTTAATACTGCATTGTATCTTGAAAAAATAGGGTTTTCCAGAATAGTTCTTGCAAGGGAACTTGATTATAATTCCATAAAAAAAATATCTGAAAATATTAAATCCGAGACAGAAGTTTTTATACATGGAGCAATTTGTATGTGTTACTCCGGTCAATGTCTGATGAGCAGTATGATAGGGGGCAGAAGCGGTAACAGAGGTTATTGTGCACAACCTTGCAGATTACCGTATAAACTTCAAAAAAATGGTAAAAATATAAAAACAGGATATTTATTAAGCCCTAAGGATATGTGCTTGGCAAAACAATTGGATTTGCTTGATAAAGCAGGTGTTTCTTCTTTAAAAATTGAAGGTAGGCTTAAACGTCCCGAATATGTATCTGCTGTTACGGGGGTGTATAGAAAATTACTTGACAGTAAAATGTGTCCCACAAAAAATGATTATGACCAGCTTCTTAATGCTTTTAACAGAAGCGGATTTACGGATGGATATTTTATGGGAAATGTAGGGAAAAATATGATGTCTTATAATAATCCGTCAAATGCGGCTGAAAATTTCTTTACAGAGGAAGCTAAAAAAAGATGTTCAGCGGGTATTGAAATAAAGAAAATACCTGTAAGTATTATTGTTAAATTATTATGTTGTGATAATCTGATTTTTTGCATTAAAGACGAAAAAGGCAACAGTGTAACTGTCACTTCCGAAAAAAAATCGGAGAAAGCATTGCTAAAACCTATAACAAAAGAAATTATTTTACGGCAAATAAATAAATTGGGAAATACCCCATATGTTATCGAAAAGTACGATATACAAATTGACGAGGGTGTTACAATACCTATAAGTGAAATAAATGCAGTTAGAAGAAAAGCGTGTGAAATGTTATCGAAAAAAAGAGCCGAACAAAATAAAAAACGCGTTTGTGAATTCCATATAAATTTTGAAGATAAAATTGTAAAGGATTTAAGTTTAACAGCTAATGTAAGAACGGCAGAACAGGCTAAAGCATGTGTTGATATGGGTATAAAAATAATATATGCTCCTGCTTTGGTAATTGATAATTTTAATAAAAAAGAAGCGGAATGGATTTGTGTTTTACCGCCCATTGATAGGGAAGGTAAAAACAATTATTCCAAAATATATGATAAAATTCAAATTTCATCATGGGGACAACTTGTTTTTGCATCCGAGGCAGAGATTTACGGAGAATTTAGATTGAATGTAACAAATTCATATTCTGTTGAAAATGTAAAGCATTTTAGATGTATAACATTATCTCCGGAACTTACTTTGAAGGAAATAAAATCCATAAAAAAACCGATTGACTGTGAGATAATATCTTATGGGAGAATACCTCTTATGGTATATGAAAATTGTCCTAAAAAGGCTGCAGGTTTTTGTGACAAAGAAAACAGTTATGTTCTAAATGACAGAATGAATGAGAATTTTCCGTTGATGTGTCGTGAAGGGTGTTATTGCGAGCTTCTTAATTCAAAACCAATTTATATGGCTGATAAAATTCATGACCTGTCAGATTCTGGAGTAAGATATTTAAGACTTGATTTTACTGTTGAAGATTATAAAGAAACAAAAAAAATAGTAAAAGAGTATTCAAATGCTTTATATAATGGTGTTATACCAAACAGAAAGGAAAATACCTTTACAAGGGGACACTTCTATAAAGAAATAAATTAGAACTGCAAAAGATAAATTTAAATATATACGGTATAAGCGAAAGGATTGAGAAAATGCTTAGATTTATTCTTGCATCAGCCTCGCCGAGAAGGCGTGAGCTTCTTGAGAATATAGGACTGAAATTTGATATTCTTGTATCAACTCAAAATGAGGATGTTCTTGATAAAAATTTACCGCCGGAATTATACTGCAATGAACTGTCGCTTAGAAAAGCATGTACTTCGGCAAAAAATATAAAAGATAAAAATGCGATAATTATTGCAGCTGATACAATTGTTTATTCTGAAGGACTGATAATGGGAAAGCCAAAAGATGAAAAAGATGCATATGTTATGTTGAAATCTTTATCATCGAAGGAACATAAGGTATATACGGGTATATGTGTATTACGTAAAAGTGACGGTTTTTCGGTGACACGAAGCGTATCAACAGCTGTAAAGTTTAAAGATTTAACAGATGAAATAATTTACGAATATATTAAAACGGGAGAGCCGCTGGATAAAGCCGGAGCGTACGGAATACAGGGTAAAGGTGCTGTACTTGTTAAAAAGATTGACGGCGATTATTTTAATGTGGTAGGATTACCGTTATCTGAATTATATGATATTTTAAAAAGTGAATTCGATATTGATATTTTAAATTAGGAGTATATTTATGAGTTATAATAAATTATTTGCCGGATTTTCAAAGAAAATCGGAATAGATCTCGGAACTGCCAATAC
Source organism: uncultured Bacillota bacterium (assembly GCA_949297205.1). Classification (GTDB taxonomy): domain Bacteria; phylum Bacillota; class Clostridia; order UBA1381; family UBA1381; genus RGIG1988. The sequence goes on from CASFSH010000427.1 coordinate 4,406, forward strand.
TCTTGTACATTTAGGCGGACGAGGTATCATTGTAAGGGAACCTTCTGTCGTTGCCATTGATGCAACAGATAAAAAAGTTCTTGCTGTAGGTAATCAGGCAGATGAAATGTTGGGAAGAACACCGGAAAATATTGTAGCAATCAGACCACTAAAAGACGGTGTTATAGCAGACTTTGAAGTGACAAGCTCTATGATAAGATACCTTATTAAAAGAGCTGTGGGAGGAAAATTCAGTTTTTTTAAACCGCAGGTGATTGTGTGTGTGCCTGCCGGAGTAACCGATGTAGAACGGCGTGCGGTTCTTGAAGCTGTTATGATGTCCGGAGCTAAATCGGTTAATCTTATTGAAGAGCCTATGGCAGCTGCAATAGGTGCGGGGCTTCCTGTGGAAAAACCCATAGGCAGTATGATTGTTGATATTGGCGGAGGCACCACTGAGGTTGCGATTATATCACTTTGCGGAATTGTAGTATCCAAATCAATACGTATTGCCGGTGACGCTATGGAT
>CASFSH010000428.1 GCA_949297205.1 uncultured Bacillota bacterium
GTTTGACAATATAAAAATTACAGCATGGGATCTTATTGACAATGAACTTGAGATGACAGCTGATTTATTTGAAATGGTTGATTTTGAAGGAAGGCTGTCAAATGGGGAAACAATAAGAAGAACATTTCTTCCCAATAATAATTTTGATGATTTTATAAACGGTAATTTTTCTATTACAAAGCTAAGAATTGAATATACGGGAAATACCGATAACGCAGTTGATTTGCTTAATGCTGAAATATCCTATTCCGGTTTCCAGTACCCGTCTTATGAGGGAATGACAGCAGGTCTAAAAGAAATAAAAAACGGTATGCTTTCACCGGCTGTGGGTTCAATAGAACTTGGTTTCAGCTGTGATGCAAGAATACTGAATAATGAAGACGGAGATATAAAACTTCTTTGCAATGAAACAGAAACAGAAATATCTGTTGAAAAGGAAGGAACAAACATTATTATACGTCCCATAAACGGATTTATTTACGGTGCAGACTACAAACTTACCATATCCGAGAAACTTGTTAATTCGGGCATAGAGAATTTGCCGTCAGAGTTAAGTTTTGAAACCTATACCTGTGATTATGAAGTAAGTAATATATCATTCGGTCAGGGTAACTGTACATTTACATTAAAAAGCAATTATACAGAAAATGAGAGTGTTGCGGTTATGATTGTTTCATACAAGGACGGAATGATTCTTGATATGAATTCAAAAGAAACAGCAATTAATTCGGGAGAAGAAAAACAGATAACAACCGGCAATATTGTTACCGAAAATGCCGATGACGTAGTTGTTATGATCTGGGATAATTTAAGATCCAGAAAAGCGTTGGTAAAAACAGTTCGGCAAGGAGAGTAACAATATATGAAAAATAGATTTATTGTTTTTGCCGCTGCGGCAGCAGTTGCGGTAAGCTGTATTTCTCCGTCATTGAACACATATGCAGAAGAAACAACGGCAAGAATATATGTTTCACCTCAAGGTAATGATGTAACAGGCACAGGGAGTATTGAACAGCCTTTTATGACCATTGCAAAAGCACAGACATCAGTTTCTTCATATAAAAACAATACGCAAATAAAAGAAATAAAAATTATATTGAGAGAGGGAGAATATCCGCCCTTTACTGTAAATCAGACAAACGGAGGAAATACGGGAGTAACAGTAAGTTATGAGGCATACGGAGATGAAGAACCGATTATAACCGATTCTGTTGTATTATCCCCGGAAAATTTCAGACCGGTGGGGCTGTATTCCGAACTTTATCTGCGTATACCCTATGAAGCAAGACCTTATGTGTTGGAATATGACCTTACGCAAGACGGAATAAGCGGAGTAAATCCCTTGTCACCTCTTGGTGAAGCGCAGACATCTGTGCCTTGTGAACCGGGGTTGTTTATTGATGATGTTACAATGCAGACTGCAAGATGGCCTAATCAGGGATATATAAAATTATCCGATTATGCGTCGGTAGGTGAGTCAATGCTTGAGGGACAGACAAATACATATTTAACCGAATTGTTAAATAATGAAACGGTCAGCAATATTAAATGGCTTGACTGTCAGAATGTATATATATGCGGCTTCCTTACAAATGTATATTTTTATAAAAGAGCCGGCATAAGGCAAATAAATGAAGACAGTTTAATAATTGAAAGCCAGATTAGATCAGATGCCCCTATATTCTTTTTGAATATTCCGGAAGAACTTGACAGCGCCGGAGAGTGGTATTACAATCAGGATGAAAATAAAATCTATGTTTATCCCGGAAAGGATATATCCGATTCCGATATACGTTTTGTATATAAGGGAGGAAATTTAATTTCAGGAACCGCAGGAAATATAACAATAGACGGACTGACATTAAACGGCAGTTTTCTTGAAGCTGTTAATCTTACGGGAAATAATATTACAATTAAAAATTGTATAATAAAAAACGGCTGCACGAAAGCGATAAATATATCGGGAGAGTCTAACAGAGTCGAATCGAATCATATTTTCAATATGGGAATGGGAGGAATATTCTTATATCCTGACTGGGCAAAGCAATGGGAATATATGAAAGATTTTACTTCCGATAATAATATTATAACCAATAATGATATACATGATTTTAACCAGGTTCAAAGGGCATATGCAAACGGAATATATGCATATGGTGTTAACAGCGTAATATCTCATAATTCGCTGCACTCGGCATCGGGTAATGCAATATCTTTTGTGGGAATAGGACTTATATGTGAATATAATGAAATATATGACGTTGCCACAGAAGTTGGGGATGCAGGTGCAATTTATGTGGGAGGAGCATGGCTTAACAGAGGACATGAAATAAGATATAATAAAATCTACAGTACAAATTTGTCAGATTATGTTTCGGGGATATTCTTTGATGATTGTTCTTCTGCTTGCAATGTATACGGTAATGTAATTGACGGGTTTGCAAGTGCGGTAAAAATTCACGGTGGAATGGAACATGTAATTGAAAATAATGTATTTTCTTTTGCAGGAGAAAACAGAGATAGACTCAGTTGTGGAATATCGGTAATCAGTAAAGCCGGAATAGAACAATTGCCAAACCAGGCTGCACCTACACATGGAACATATAAGCAGGAACTTTATTACTATGCACAAAATCCTGCATGGCAGCAGCGCTGGCCCGGACTGGATTCCTTATTTGACAGGGAGGATTACAAATATCCCTCCTTTAATAAGTTTGAAAACAATATCTTTGTGGGAATATCTGCAGATAAAATGATAGACGCGACATCCCAGTCGCTTGCAAGCTGGAATTGCAGTGTTGACAATAATGTTATATATGAAAATCCCGAGGGTTTTTATAAAGATTACGGCCAAAAAGATTTTAGGTATGAAATACCTCAGGGTGAGGAAAAAGAATATGTATTCGGTAAAAACAATGATATTTATTACAGAAGATATTTAAGAGATGAAATAGGAAACAACTATAACCTTGAAACAGAAATTGTTATTGAAGATTTTTCCGAAAATACTGTCGGAAACATGATGCAGGAATACAGAGGAGCAACTGTTGAAGTAGGTAACAGCGGATACAAAATGCAGTTTTCAATTGAGAAAGATGGAATTTATGTTTTAAATAATGAACGGTTAAGAACAAGGCTTAAGCCGATTACAGTAACAGCAGGAGTAAGTTACAAATACGGTGTAAAGGTAAGAGATTCAAATGCACAGCTCTATGTAAATGACGAATATGCGGGAAGTTTTGAATTGCCTGAAAAAAATATTGATGCGGGAGATATGGCTGCGGATGATATTCAGATTAGTTATCGTATACCCGAAGGTGACAATATTTCATTTGTTATGAAAAGCATAAAATTGGATAAAGTTTATCCCGGAGGTCTGGTTATGGCGGACAATTTTGATAAGGAGTATGAAGGCCCCGGAACAAAGACAGCTTCAGGCATTGAGACAGTAAAACTTTCGGATAATGAAAGCTTTATTTCAAAGGACGGATCGTACAGTTCGGATTATATTGCAACTTCAGTACACGGATACGGAGATTATTTGGAGTATACCGTTCCAGAAGGATGTTATATAACGGATATTTCCTGTGTATATACCGCAAATCCGGTAAAACAGAATATGAATTTTTGGGCAATGGACGGAGAAAACGGTGTCCCTGTATATTTTGGACTTGGGAATAAAACACTTGTGAGAAAAGATATTTACGGATGGAATATGTTCAGATGCTCCGTAACTCCTACGGAAGGGGGAAAGGAAAATTTACTTAAAAACCGTTATACAACATTAAGATGCGAATTAAGTGAATATGATGATTCTTCAGAGTACAGAGTGCCGGGATTTTTGTTGGTAGCCATTGCATATACCGGACCGGGGCTTGAAAACAGTGAGGGTATATATAATATTTATGACCTCAATTTTACAGATTTAACCGAGGATAGATTTTATATGGAATTTTCATCGGTTGATCCGGGAATAAACAGAGAGCCTTATGTAACTGTGCAAAATGGTGGTGTAAGGTTTAAAACCACTTCGGAAATGACGCAAAGAGAAATTCTCCCTGTAGAAAAAATGGGGTTATATACCACTTCCGAAACGGGGCTGAATAATCTTACAAATTACGCACTTATAAATGTTGATAAAGCATCATATAAAGTATATGATGAAGAGGATCATCTCAGAATAAAATTCAGCTATGGCGGAGAGAGCAGCTTTGATGCAATAGCCGCAGGGTATAATGATGGAAAACTCGTAACAGTCAGCAAAAAAACAATTACGGGTGATGATGAATTAACAGTTTCAAAAGATAATATAACAAGTTTAAAGTTATTTATATGGGATGATATTTCAGGCGGAATACCAATAGAAATTGCCGCGGCAAAGAATTACTGAAAGGAAAGGAAGATAGTATGAATAATTCAAAATTGTTCGGTTTCGGTAAAATCAGACGTATTATAGGCGCATGTATCGCCGTAAGTATGCTGTTCGGTACACAGATAAGCTATTTATCCGCAAATGCAGAGGATACGGAGGTCAGAAGAATATATGTTTCACCTGACAGTACAGGCGGAGACGGAAGCAGTTCAAATCCTATTAATTCCATTGAAAAAGCTCTTGATCTTGCAAAAGCGGAAAGAGATTCAATGGCTTCGGGTACTGTTGAGATAGTATTAAAGCCGGGAACATACAGAATAGAAAAGACAATTACCATAAATAACGTAAATTCGGGTAATGAAAATGTTCAGATTGCTATAGTAGGAGAAGAAGGAGGAAAAGCAAAAATAACAAACTCAATTCTTCTTCCAAATGATAAATTTGAAAAAGTAAGTGATCAGGCAGTAAAGGACAGAATTCCCGATGCGGCAAAAAACAATATATACTGTATAAATCTTAAATCAGTTGGTATTCAAAATGTGGGTGACAGAGGAAGACTGCAAAACGCGACAACAACCCTGGTTGTTATGAATGATGAAAAGTTCGTTACGGCAAAATGGCCTAATAATTCCGAAGAGCTTGTGGGCGGAATAGGAAGAGCTTTGCTTGGCGAAATAACAGTTTCCGATGATGCCGCACAGACATACGGATTTACTGCAGATGTTGAAAAGGAAAGAATGGAAAGATGGATGGGTGCAGAGGATGCAACCATATTCGGAAATTTTGAATACGGCTATACCACGGCATTTATGGATATAAGAGGTCTTGATCCGGAAAAACAAAATATTACAATGGGCGGACAACAGCTTGTATTTAAGAATAACGGTTATTGGTGGATTGAAAATCTTATTGAGGAACTTGATCAGCCCGGTGAATTTTATGTTGACAGAACCAACGGAATTTTATATCTTTACCCTAACGGAGATATAAGTACTGCGGAAATCGAATATTCTGCAGCAGACAGCAGCGGAGGCGGAATGAATCATATTTTCACCGTAACCGGAGCAAGCAATTTCAGAATAGAGAATGTATGGATAGAAAACAGTCTTGGTATGTCTGTAAATTGTGACTGGCAGTCGAATGATATAATTATCAAAAACTGCCGTATGAGAAATGCAAATATGGGAGTATATTCTCAGGCTCCGGGAACTATAATTGAAGGCTGTGACATTTATAATATGTCAGAGGGCGGAATAACCGCATATGCAGGAAACAGAAGCACTTTAACCCCCGGAAGAATGGTTGTGACAAACAATCATATACATAAAACGAATCAGGGCCGAAGACTGGGATGGGTAATGACAACAGAAGGCGTTGATAATGTATACTCACATAATTTGCTGCATGACGCACCTCATGCCGCCATAAATTACGGAGGTAACGGGAATAAAATTGAATATAACGAAATTTATGATGTTATTCAGGATACCACCGATGCGGGAACCATTTACGGAGGACGTACATGGTCAGCATACGGAAATGTGATTCAGTACAATTATATTCATGATATAAGACATTGGCAAGGTACGGGCGGCAGTGTTTCAATATATCTGGATGATATGATTTCCGGTATTGAGGTAAAAAATAATATTATTCAGAGAACTGCGGGATATATGCTTATCGGAGGCGGACATGACAATGTTGTTACCAATAACATATTCCTTGACGGACTTGATACAACAACCGATGCATTGGTATTTGACGCAAGAGGATACGGTACTCACGGACAAAGCTTTTATACAAACAATCCCGAAAACAGCGTATTGGTACAATCAATAAAGGCGGTACAGTATGATTCGGACATATGGCTTGAAAAATATCCCGGAGTTGCGGCGGTGCTTGAAGCAGAAAATCCGATAGACCCGTATAATAACCTTGTTTCGGGAAATCTTGCGGCTAACTGGAGTATGATGCCGTATAACCAGATAGCAAATGAAGTAAAAAAATCCGGTACTGTAGAAAACAACCATATGACTATGAAAAAATTAAGTTATGAATATAACGATATGGGAATAATAGAGTTTACAAAGCCGGAGGAGTTTGATGAATTTGAAGGTGTTG
>CASFSH010000429.1 GCA_949297205.1 uncultured Bacillota bacterium
ATGAGTATTGTTTCTTTAAGTAAAAAACAAGAGAGAATATAAGGGGGAGGGACTGCCCCAAAGGAGATGTATTAACAACATCTCCTTTTGAAAAAACTGTAGGCAAGGTAATAACTGCGAGTATATAGAGATATACAATGAGATACAAAATTAATTATTGGTCTGTTTCCTGTTAATACTAAAGGATTTTCTATTTATTTATGCAGTATTCTTTTTTCTTGTATTTTTTGATTTCAGATAACAATTTTAATGTATGCTGATATTTTCTTTCCATAATATAAAATCCGCCTAAGTAGTTATTATTCTACAATAGAGGATTTTGTCTGCTGTTCATTTTTACTTGCATTTTGCGGCTAAATATGATACATATCATTTGAGAAAATGTATAATTAAATCATTAAAAAAGATTTGATTATATGTTTTATGCCCTGGGATGTGCTTTTGTATATACATCCTTTAATTTGCTTTTCATCAAATGTGAATAAATCTGTGTCGAAGAAATATCCGAATGACCAAGCATTTCCTGTATTGATTTTAAGTCTGCACCGTTTTCAAGAAGATGAGCTGCAAAAGAGTGTCTTAATGTGTGAGGGGTAATATCATATGTAATTTTTGCTTGTTTACCATATTGTTTTATTATTTTCCAGAATCCTTGACGGGATAATCCGGTACCGTTACAATTTACAAAAAGCAGTGTTGTTTCTGGAGAAGAAATCATTTTAGTACGTGCATGGTCTATATAATTTTTTAAAGCATTTTTTGCAATGTTGCCAATAGGTATAATACGCTCTTTTTTGCCGGAATGACAATTAATAAAGCCTATTGACAAGTTTACATCTTGAAGCTGTAAAGTAATAAGCTCTGATACTCTTATTCCTGTTGCATATAATAATTCAAGCATAGCCTTATCACGTATCCCTTTAGGATCTGTTTTTGAAGGTTGGTCAAGAAGTAAATCAACTTCTTGGGTAGATAGTATTTGGGGTAATTTTTTTTCAACATGCGGAGCTTCAAGATTTTGTGTAGGATCAGACATTTGAGTTCCTGTTTGTGCAATAAACAGATAAAAAGATCTTAATGAAGCAAGAGTTCTTGAAACAGTAGAAGTTGCTTTGCCTTGATTCTGTAAATTTAATAAATAAGTTAGAACGGTTGTTTTTGTTGTTTTTGAAATATCGGTTATACCGTTCGTATTCAAATAATTTATGTACTGAGATACATCTCTTTTATATGATTGAATAGTATTTAAGGATTTATGCTTTGTATTATCCATAAAATACGCAAAATCATCTACATATTCCAACATGGAATTGGCCTCCTCATCCAATTTATAAATTACAAATTTATGTCAAATATTTACATTATATTACTATTGCATTAATAAAATATTATTTGTATTTTAGGTTGCTTTTTTATTATAACATATTTTTTTTTATTTGTACAGTAAAAAATACTATTAATATTTTGTAAAAATAGATAAATTTTTCAAATATATCTTTTTATTTTGTAATAAATGGAAGTAATAATTTCATAAATATTGTAGAAATATAGCCGTCAATAAAAGATGTAATACAAAATATTGTTAGACAGCAAAATGACAATAAAATAAATTTTTTTACTTTATTTTTTTCGGTATTATGTTTATTAATACAAAATACAATCGCATATGTGCAAAAAAATATAAATGAAGGTATAAATATAAGCAATGAAGGCAGTTGACATAGGTATATAAGTAAACCTTTTGCTTTATAAAACTTTATAAAAGAGGCAATAGTAAAACCGGAAATAAATCCTTTTAAAATGCTACATCCTCCAATAAAGACTACGCCTGGTTTTACAAATGAGGATAAAAAAATAAAAATAAAGAATTTGAGGTTATTGAATGCTGAATTTTTAAACGAACTGAATTTATCAATATCAGCATTAAATGAAGAAAAAAAGTTGGTAAGAAAATTATTTACCGAAAGTGATGATGATGTATTTAAACATGTACAATATACAGCACCTATTGTAATACCGATACAAAATAAACCAAAAATTATATATATCCATTTACTAATGTATTTTTTTTCATTAATATAAAAGCTGTTTATTTTCATAAAATCCCTCCTGTGTGATAATAAAATAATATTCAGAAAAGATTATAAAAATTACTAAGAAATAAAATTTTTAAAAAATGATATGAGAAAATTAATAAAAGTTTTAATACGGATATTATAAAAAATAGATAACAAAAATGGGACATGATATTTATGTCCCATGTATATCTATTCAAGTGAAAATATTTTGTCATTTCCTCTTCCTATGGCAGTAATGCCTGTACGGCATAATTCTATTATACCATATGGCTCAAGGTATTTTACAAAGTCATTCAATTTAGCCTGTTCCGCAGTTATTTCTATTGTTACCGTATCTGGAGTAAGATCTACAATTTTGCCCATATAAAGATTTATTGCATTCATAATTTCTGTTCTTGTATCATTGGTAATGGAGATTTTAATAAGCATAAGCTCTTTTTCTATTGTATTTTCTCTGACCATTACCTTTATTTTTTTAACATCATATATTTTTGACAGTTGTTTTACAATTTGTTCTTTTGTATCTTCATCAACAGTCGTTGTTATTGTCATTCGTGAAAATTCCGGATTATTTGTTTCTCCTACTGTAAGACTGTCAATATTATATCCTCGTCTTGTAAAGAGAGAAGATACACGCATTAATACACCAAAATGATTTGCAACGAGCACACTTAAAATAACATGTTGTTTTTCGTTCATATTAATCCTCCATTCCGCCGCCAACGCAGCGGCATAAATTCTATCGTGAAAAAGAAGCAAGCAAATTGTTGTTTTGAGTGATAACGGTGTATGTGTATACTCCGAGTTACAAGAAACGGTGATATGTGCCGCTTATTTTTCGTGTTAAACCTGCGAATATTGATAAATCAGCTTAAATAATCACATAATAATGTCTGAAATACTGCCGTTTGGCGGTATCATAGGAAGTACACATTCATCTGAACTGATATGACAATCTACCACACATACTTCATTGGAAGAAAAAGCCTCTTTTATGTATGAATGTAACTCTTCTATGTTTTCAGCTTTAAAACCTTTTGCTCCAAAAGCTTTTGCTGCAAGAATAAAATCGGTTTTTTTATGTTGGAGAGTACATGAAAATCTGTTATCATAAAAAATAGATTGCCATTGTTTAACCATTCCCAATGCATTGTTGTTTATTATAAATATTTTTATGGGAAGTTTATGCTCAACAGCTGTTGCAAGTTCAATCATATTCATATGAAAACTTCCGTCTCCTGTTATCAATACAACTGTTTTTCCGCCTGATGCAATTGAAGCACCGACAGCTGCTCCAAGACCAAACCCCATAGTGCCCAGACCGCCTGACGTAAGTAATGTACGTGGTTTTATAAAATCATAAAATTGTGTCGTCCACATTTGGTGTTGACCTACATCTGTAACAATTACAGTATCATCTTTTGTGTATTTTTGTATTTCTTCAATTATATTCTTTGGCGTCATTACATCCGGCTGTGGAACTACTTTTGAAGCTTCAAATTCTTTGTATTGTTGTATTTCATTGTGCCAAAGTGGTTTTTTTTGCTTATTTGCTCCATCAATAAGCTTTGGAAGAATGTATTTTAAATCGCCTACAAGGCTATGTGTGGCTTTTATATTTTTGTTTATTTCCGACTGGTCTATATCAATATGCAGAATTGGAATGTTAGCTGCAAATTTTGCTTTGTTTCCGGTTGCTCTGTCAGAAAAGCGAGTTCCGCATGCAATTATCAGATCCGAATTCATCATGGAATTTGTTGCAGCATATCTTCCGTGCATACCTGTCATACCTACAAAGTTTTCATGTTTTCTTGGAATAGATGTTAAACCCATCATACTTGTTCCTACAGGTGCATCAATTTCCTCTGATAATTTTACTAATTCATTACAAGCGCCGGAAAGGACAACACCGCCTCCGGAATATATAAACGGTCTTTTTGAAAAATTAATCATTTCAACTGCACGGGTTATATCTTCGTCTGAGGGGATGGGTGCCGGAATAGGAGAAACAATATCTTTTTTTTTAAAATCACACACATCAAACTGGACATCTTGAGGTATATCAATAAGAACAGGACCGCATCTTCCTGATTTGGCAATTAAAAAAGCTTCACGTATGGTATCGGCAAGTTCTTGTATATGTTTTACGATGTAATTATGCTTTGTAAGGGGAAGTGTCACGCCCATTATATCTACTTCCTGAAAACTGTCTTTTCCAAGGGCCGAAGTTGAAACGTTTCCGCATATTGCCACCAATGGTGTTGAGTCAAGAGCAGCAGTAGCAATCCCGGTAACAAGATTTGTAGCTCCCGGACCGGAAGTAGCAATAACAACTCCTACCTTTCCTGTAGACCGTGCATAACCGTCAGCTGCATGACAAGCACCTTGTTCATGGGATGTTGTAATGTGTTTTATTTTATTGGTTTTATACAGTTCATCATATATTTTCAGTACATTTCCGCCTGGATACCCGAATACTGTATCTACACCTTGCTCTATTAATGTTTCAATTAATATTTCAGAACCGGTATGCTTCAATTTTTTCATCCTCCGTTTAATTGAGTAATAAAATACGCAAGATTAAAGGTAAATGGATTTTATCTTTTTATCTTGCATATTTATTAAAATATTATGAGTTTGTATCTTCAGTTTGTTGTGTATTTACGGAATCTTCTGTTATTATATCATTATTAACATCCATATCTGTAATAATAATAAGATTTTCCAAAGTAATATTTGCTATATTTTGTAATAGGTTTTTTTGTAAATCATCATTGCCTGAGCCTGCTGTAACTTCAATATGATAACCGTTTATATAATAGTGAAGAGTAGGGTAGGCAATAAATGCTTCAGCGTTTTGATTGTCAAGTTGGACTTCAAATGCATCGGGACGCATTTTTTTACATTCATCAAAATATTCCTTTACCTCTTCTTCACTTTGCAGTCCGTTTTTCTGACGTAATTTTATTTCGACAATATCTTCTTTTCCAATAGGATCACTTACATAAAGAGCATCAGAAACTCTTCTTGAACGTGTTTCGCTCATTACAGGTGTATATCCTATAAAAGCTGTAAGCTCTTCAATGGTTATCAATTCAGAAGGGTATACAGTATCTCGTGTTTCTGTTTTGTCAGTAATACCGCAAGATGACAGTAAGACTGAAAAACAAAGAATTAAAAGTATTATTTTTTTCATTATACAAAAATACCCTCCTCTTTATTGTAATTATTTTAATTTAATTATTTCTTTTACCTGCTCTACTATATTTTCGGCTGTAAGTCCATATTCTTCGAATAGTTCTGCAGGTTTTCCTGATTTCCCGAATCTGTCTGTACCTATTATTTTAACCGGAACAGGACAATTTTTGCACACAACTTCACATACAGCGCTTCCGAGTCCGCCCATAATATAATGTTCTTCGCAGGTTACAATCGCACCGGTTTCCTTGGCGGCTTTTGTGATTATATCTTCATCTATTGGTTTTATGGTATGAATATTTATTACTCGTGCGCTTATACCTTCATTTGAGAGTATATCTTTTGCTTTTAATGCTTCCGCAACCATAAGACCGGTAGCAATAATGGTTACATCGTTTCCTTCCGACAATGTAACGCCTTTTCCCAATTCAAATTTATAATCAGCAGGATTAATATCATCAACAGCCAGACGTGCAAATCTCATGTATACAGGGCCTTTGTGATCAATAGCTGCTTTAACTGCAAGCTGTGCTTCAATGTCATCGGCGGGATTTATAATAATCATGTTTGGAAGAGAACGCATAAGAGCAATATCTTCAAGACATTGATGGGTAGCGCCGTCTTCTCCAACTGAAATACCGGCATGTGTTGCACCTATTTTGACATTAAGATTAGGATATGCAATCGAGTTTCTTATTTGTTCAAATGCTCTTCCTGCGGCGAACATTGCAAAGGAGGAAGCAAAAACAGTTTTTCCGGTAGAAGCTATGCCGGCAGCAACACTCATCATATTTCCTTCGGCAATACCCATATTGATAAATCTGTCAGGATAAGCTTTTTTAAACATATCTGTTTTTGTTGATTTAGATAAGTCTGCGTCAAGGACAATTATATTTTTGTCAGCACCGTATGTAACCAATGCCGTGCCGTAAGATTCTCTTGTTGCTTTTTTAGCCATTGTATTCTACCTCCAATTTTTCTATTAATGTATCAAGCTCTTTAATGGCTTGTTCATATTGTTCTTTATTTGGTGCTGAACCATGCCATGCAGCATTGTTTTCCATGAAAGAAACATTTTTTCCTTTAATTGAATTCATAATAATTGCAGTGGGTTTTCCTTTTGTGTTTTTTGCTTCTTCTATTGCGTCATACAATTCATTAAAATCATGAGCAGAACAGGTAATAACGTGCCAGCCGAAAGCTTCAAATTTTTTATCAAGGGGAGTAGGGTTCATTACTTCTTTTACATCGCCGTCTATTTGTAAACCATTGAAATCAACAAATACGGTAAAGTTATCCAGTTTATAGTGAGCCGCAAACATAGCCTGTTCCCATACTTGTCCTTCTTCAGATTCTCCATCGCCGATAATTGCATACACCCGGTATGATTTTTTGTCTAATTTTCCGGCAATAGCCATTCCGCCGGCAGCGGATATACCCTGACCCAGAGAACCTGTAGACATATCTACACCGGGAACCCCTTTCATATCCGGATGCCCTTGCAGATAACTATGTATATTTCTGAAAGTTTTGACATCTTCAACGGGGAAGAAGCCTCGTTCTGCCAGTACGGAATATAATGCAGGTGCAGTATGCCCCTTTGATAAAACAAACCTGTCACGGTCGGGATCTGCCGGATTTTTCGGATCAATATTCATGATTTCAAAATATAGTAGCGTTAAGACATCGGCAATTGACAAAGAGCCGCCGGGATGGCCTGATCCGGGTGTATAAACTGCGGTTAGTGCGTTCTTACGTACTTTATTCGCTATAATAGATAGCTCAAGAACTCTTTTCTTTTCCATGTGTAAACATTCCTTTCTTGTCTGAACTGTAATTATTTAGTTTTTATTATTTATAGTATTTGTGTATGCTATTTCCATAAGTTCATTTAATCTTTCTTTATTGCCGCTCAAATATAAATAACCTATTAGAGCTTCAAAGCCTGTTGCGCGCCGATAATCTGCCACATCAGCATTTTTAGGTACAGTAGCGGATTTTGCATTTCGACCTCGTTTGTAAACAGATAATTCTTCATCATTTAGCATTGACTCAATAACAAGCATTGAGTTACTTTGGGCATGTGCGGATACATGAGTTATTGATAATCTGTGCAATTTGTTAGGGGGCATATCGGCGTGTTGAAAAATCAATTTTTCTCTTACAAATAATTCATATACGCTGTCTCCGATATAAGCCAGAACTAATGGGGAATAGTATGAGGGTTTTATATTATCCATCATTCTTCGTAACTCCATTGAACGCCCATTGGTGTGTCTTTCAGTACAAT
>CASFSH010000430.1 GCA_949297205.1 uncultured Bacillota bacterium
TTCAGAAATTTTTTTGAAAACCGGACAGAGATGGGATTGGGACTTTGTTGTGAAGAAGCGGCAAGGCTTATAGTTACAAACACTGAAAAGGTATTGTTGATAAATATGGAAAAGTGCGAGGATATATCGGAAAATCCCGAAGAAACATATTTTTTCGGTTTAAGAAAGAAAGTTTTTAATATAGTGCAGGACAGAACAATTTGTTTTAATAAAAGAAGATCAAACCTGATTTCCGAATTGAATATTTTTGTGCCGGATATATTATCGGAAAAAGTAAAAGAAAAGTATTATCGGCTTGAACGACTGGATGCAGAATGGGATAAAGAATTGGAAAATTTAGGGGAAATAAATAATATTGACAACGATTTGTTTTTATCCGAAGAATTTGAAATTGCATTTGAACAGCTGCTTTTTTATTTTATATACAGGCATATGGCCGATGGCATTTATGATGAGAGAATAAGGGAAAGAATTGCCTTTTCAATTTTAAGTACAGATATGATAAAAGCCCTATGTGCCGTAAAGGCAAAGATTATGGGTGAAATTGATATTGATGATTTAATAGACTATGCAAGGAGATATTCGGCTGAAATTGAATATTCAAGTGAAAACATCGATACAATGCTGGATTTTCTGGAGAAAAATGGAGGATTATAATGAGTATAAAGATAGTTGACGCCACGGGACAGGAACAGTTGAACAATATATATGAACTTTATATGAAAGCTTTTCCGAAAATTGAAAGAAAGCCGTTTTCTGTTATTTCAGACAAGCAGAAAGAGGGAACGGTTGACATACTTTCAATTGAAAATGAAGATGGAGAATTTATAGGAGAAGCAATAACGGTAAAATACAAAGATTTGGTTTTACTTGATTATTTTGCCATTGACCCTGAAAAACGCAGTGCAGGATATGGTTCTCTGGCATTAAAATTACTGCATAAAAGGTATGACAAAAAGAGATTTATACTGGAAATAGAACGTGATGATGTAGAGTGTGACAACAAAGAACAAAGGATAAAACGAAAAAATTTCTACCTGAAAAATTCAATGCAGCTTATGGATTATAACGTTTGTTTGTTTGGTGTGGAAATGAATATTTTAACGTATAATTGCAGTGTGACTTTTGAAGAGTATCATGATATTTTTATAAATGTTTTCGGAGATAAAACAGCACAGAATGTAACACTTGCAGAATAAATTATAAAAGGACGGAGGATTAGTTTTCCTCCGTCCAACCAATATATTTTGCTTCAAGCCTGTATATGGGAAGTCCTTGTTCTGCAAACCGTGTTTCATATTCAGTCATAACATTCCCCTCAAATTTCGAATTATGAAGATCCAGCGTTATATTCTGGAGTTTAAAATTTTCCTGTGCAAAGGAATTGAGAGAAAATTCAAATAAAGGTCTGTTGTCAGTTTTAAAGCAGATAAGGTTTCCGTTTTTAAGCAATTTTTTATAGATGTCAAGAAAATTTTTATGTGTAAGACGTCTTTTTGCCTGTTTATTTTTTTTCCACGGGTCAGAAAAATTGAGATAAATCTGTTTAACTTCGTCATATTCAAAAAAGTCACACAGCTTATTTGCATCGGCGATAATAAATCTCACATTTTTAACCTCCGCCGCCGTGGCTTTTTCAAGTGCAATAACAAGAACGTCGGGAACAACATCTATGGCGATATAGTTAATATCGGGATGAAGCTGTGCCATTTGGCATATGAACTGACCTTTGCCGCAGCCTATTTCAATGAGAATAGGGTTGCTGTTGTCAAATAATTCGTTCCATATTCCTTTGTAATCTACCGGATTTTTAATCCAAAGTGATGAACATTTTTCCAGTCTCTCATCACAATGCTTTTTCTTTCTCATTCTCATATGTGAAATTCCTTATCTTTTAATTTTTTTTGTAAATACGGCAATATTACAGCCCAAACATTTTTTTGCATAAATCTTTTCCGCTTTCGGTTTTAAATATATTTTTATATCCTGCTGTCAGTGCTTCTTTGCTTAAATTGTCCTCAAGCCCGTTTACAAGAAAATCAGATTCCAATAATATTTGCCAGTCTATGCTGTTGGCATTATATGTGTGGTGATGTGCAATCAGAAAAGATACTCTTTCAATTAATTCGTCAGAAAAACCAAGCTCCGATAACATTTTCTGGGCAATTACAGGCCCTTCTTTTTCTTGAAGATCACCGGAACAGTGACCGTATTTTTCTTCGCAGACATGTATGCCGATGTCATGTACAACAGCGGCAATTTCAAGTATTTCTTGTGTTTTGTCATCAAGATTTTCCATATTGCCTATATATGACGCATATGTGTATACCTTTGTAAAGTGCTGTATACGCAACGTGTCGGGACTGTACAGCTCAACCATTGCATAAAATACATTTCGTACCGATTGGTTCATTATAATCCCTCTTCTAAAATAATAATCGATCGAATAAAAGAAAAGCAGAGAATAAAAATTCTCCGCATTACTATTCTTTAATTCAAATCAGACAGCACGGGTAATCTTTCCGGAGCGTAAACATCTTGTGCATACATTTACCGATTTTGGTGTGCCGTTTACGATAGCTCTAACTTTTCTTACATTAGGCTTCCATGTTCTGTTTGATCTTCTGTGTGAGTGGCTGACTTTTATACCAAAAGCTACACCCTTACCGCAGATTTCACATTTTGCCATGCTAAACACCTCCTAAAATATTCAATCATCAAAACATACTTATTTTAACACAAAAAAAGTTAATTTGCAATAGTTTTTCAGAAAAAAATAAAAAAATATAAAGAATTTTTACTTCAATAAACTAATTTGATAAAAATATACTGTATTTTAAGTATTATTTTTATAAAAAATACATGAGAAAAACAGAAAAAGTCAATAAAATCAGCAATAAAAAAAATATTTTTTTATTTTTTTAAAATACTATTTAAAAATAAGAAAAAATATTGTATAATATATAATGAGATAATTTACAAAAAATTATAATCGGATACTTTTACAAAGAAACGGCAGGTTTCCGATTAAATACAATAAAAAAGATAAAAGCAGCTTGCACTGCCTGAAAGGAAGATGACCATGTCCGAAATGAAGTTTAGTATACCTTTAAGCAAAGTAGTTGATGAATTTCAATTTGAAAAATTATATTGTTCAAGGGATTATGAGGATATTGAAATTACGAGTGCAGATGTAAACCGTCCCGGGTTACAGCTGATAGGATTTTACGATTATTTTGACAGTAACAGAATACAGATATTGGGAAAGGTAGAGCTGACATATCTGGATCAATTCGGTTATGAAGAAAGATACAAAATGCTTGAAAAACTTTTTCACAGTGACGTTCCGGCTATTATAGTAACAAGAGGGATGCAGATAGGGCCTGAAATGTTTGATCTTGCGGAAAAGTATGACATGACGTTGGTGAGAACGGAAGAATCGACATCAAACCTTATGAGTGCGCTGATAAGTTATCTTAATGTACAGATAGCACCGAGAATAACACGTCATGGTGTGCTTGTGGAGGTTTACGGTGAGGGTATTCTTATTATGGGTGAAAGCGGAGTGGGAAAAAGTGAAGCGGCAATTGAACTTCTGAAAAGAGGACACAGACTGGTAGCCGACGACGCTGTTGAAATAAAAAGAGTATCCAATAGAACATTGGTAGGGTCATCTCCTGAAATTATAAGACACTTTGTTGAATTAAGAGGTATAGGAGTTATAGATGTAAAAGAAATATTCGGTATAGGTGCGGTAAAAGATACCGAAAGCATAGATCTTATTATACATCTTGAACCCTGGGAGGAAGGAAAACAATACGACAGACTGGGAATGGTAGATGAATATACGAATATTATGGGAATAAATATACCAAGTATGACTGTACCGGTAAAAATAGGAAGAAATATTGCGGTAATCATTGAAGTTGCATCTATGAATAACAGACAAAAAAGAATGGGATATAATGCTGCAATAGAACTTAATAACAGGCTTATGAGAAGAATGCAGGAGGAAACGGAGTTCTGATTTATTCTATAAAGGTATTACCGGCGTGAAATGCGCATAGTATTTTATAAACATTAAAAGTGTTTATTACATTATCTCACCGGAAATTGTAAGTGTACAGCCGGTGAGGTTCATTATTATATTCGGAGGTATTTATGGATATTAAAGAAGAACTTTTGAATGTTTGCAAAACTGTTTATTTTGACGAACCTATGAAAAAACATACAACATTTAAAATAGGCGGCCCTGCGGATATATTCTGCGAACCCGGGGATATTGAAGAGATAAAAAATGTTTTATATGTTTTAAAAAAATATAAAATTGATTTTTTTATTATGGGAAACGGTTCAAATTTGCTGGTTGCAGATAAGGGAATAAGAGGTGCGGTAATAAAAATCGGTGACAAAATGAATGATATAAAGGTATGCGGTAATCGAATATATGTACAGTCGGGAGCTCTTTTGTCAAAAACCGCCAATGCCGCATTAAAAAACAATCTTACCGGTATGGAATGTATTTCTGGGATACCGGGAAGTATAGGCGGAGCCATATATATGAATGCGGGAGCATACGGAGCTGAGATTTCACAGATTGTAAACAGTGTAACCTATATAACACCGGAGGGTGAAATAAAAACTGTTTTCGGAAAAGAAATGGCATTCGGATATCGAAAAAGCTTTTTTACCGGCAGTGATAATGTAATTGTATATTGTGAATTACAGCTTGAAGAGGGTAACGGCGAAGAAATAAGTGCAAAAATGAAAGATGTGAGTGCAAAAAGAGTTTCAAAGCAGCCTCTCAGTATGCCCAGTGCAGGAAGTGTATTCAAAAGACCTGAAGGATACTTTGCCGGCAAATTAATTGAGGATTGCGGCCTAAAAGGATTTTCATCGGGCGGGGCGGAAATATCAAATCTTCATGCGGGATTTATAGTGAATAAAGGAGATGCTGCCGCACAGGATGTTTTAAACGTAATAAAACATGTGCAAAGTGAAGTATATAATAAATTCGGCGTAATGCTGGAAACAGAAATAAAAATATTGGGTGAACTGTAGAATTGAAGGTTGACAGACAGAAAGCAGGGGATAAAATCATGAAATTTACGGTTGTTACAGGACTTTCAGGGTCAGGAAAAACACAGGTACTGAAATTTTTGGAAGATAACGGCTTTTTTTGTATAGATAATCTGCCGCCTGTGCTTATACCAAAGCTTGCGGAATTGTTTTTCTCCACAAACGGGAAATTTGAAAAAATTGCGCTTGTAATAGATATGAGAGTGGGAGATATGATAAATGAGTTGTTGGATAATCTCAATGATCTTAAGGAAAAAGGATATAGTTATACAATGCTGTTTGTAAATGCAAGCGATGATGTGCTTGTAAAACGTTATAAAGAAACACGCCATGCTCATCCCATTGAAAGTGACGGGGGACTTTTGGGAAGCATAAGGTTGGAAAGAAAAATGCTTGAACAGATATATAATGAAGCTGATTATGTTATAAATACTTCTACGCTTTCAATTGCACAATTGCATGATAAATTGAAGAAGATATATCTTGACAACGGTGATGAAGAAAGTAAAATAAAGGTTGATATTATTCCTTTCGGGTTTAAGTACGGATTGCCTCTTGATGCAGATTTGGTTTTTGATGTAAGATGTTTTCCGAATCCGTTTTATGTTCCCGAACTGAAAGAGAAGACGGGAAATGACAAAGAAGTACAGGAATTTGTAATGAAATCGCCCGAAACACAAAAATTTTATAAGCAGATGTATGATATGGTTATTGATTTGCTGCCTCTTTACTATACGGAGGGGAAAAAATCTGTAACTATAGCAATAGGCTGTACCGGAGGAAAACACCGAAGTGTAACCATTGCCAACAAGTTGGGAGAAGATTTAATAAAAGCCGGATACAGTGTGAGTATGATATACAGAGATATTGATAAGGGAAAGAAATAATAAACTGTGTATCTTACCTGTTTCTTTAATGCGGCCCGATTTAGTGCCGTTATACATTAATACTGTTAAAATGCTTATTATATGCAGATTGCGTTTTAACATCGGAATGGAGATTAAAAAATGATTTCTGATAAAAAAATAGTAGCAATAGGTGGGGGTACTGGATTGTCGGTATTACTTGGAGGACTTAAAGAATCTTTTAAAAATATTACGGCAATTGTAACTGTTGCGGATGATGGAGGATCAAGCGGAAAACTCAGGAAAGATTTTGGTATGCTTCCTCCGGGGGATATAAGAAACTGTCTATGTGCATTGGCAAACAGTGATTTGAAAGAGGTTATGAATTACAGATTTACAAAAGGTGAATTAAAAGGGCATCCTTTCGGTAATCTTGCAATAGCGGCAGTGAATGAAATGAGTGACAGCTTTGTTGATGCGGTAAAGAAAATGAATCATCTGTTGGATACGGACGGACTGGTTATTCCGGTGACTAATGAAAATGTTAAGCTGTGTGCTTATCTTGAAAACGGAGATATAGTCTGGGGAGAGTCCAACATCGGAAAAAGAATAGGTAAAGAAAAGATAGATCATGTGGAACTGAGACCGAGAAAACCGGCTGCAGTAAAAGAAGCACGTAAGAAAATAGAAAATGCCGATGTTATTATTTTCGGGCCCGGGAGTTTGTATACAAGCATTATTCCCAATCTGCTTGTAGAAGGAATTACGGAGTCAATAAAAAACAGTAAAGCAATAAAAATATATGTTTGTAATATAATGACTCAGCCCGGAGAGACAATTGATTATTGTGCATATGACCATTTGAAAGCGATTGAGAAGCATACATATGATGGCATCATGGATTATATGATCGCAAATGATGAGGGAGTTAATGATGAAATATTAAAACGGTACGAGTCAGAGGGAGCACAATACGTGAAGGCGGAACCGGATTTATTTAAAAATTCATCAACAAGGATTATACTTGGCAATTTGGTTTCAGACAATCCGGAATTATTGAGACATGATGTTGATGAACTTATAAGAATCATAAAGAAATGTATTAAATAAGGAGAAGAGTGAGTTGTCGTTTTCATCTGAAATAAAAGAGAAAATCTCGGGAATTGAAACCGGTTGTACAAACTGTAAAAGAGCACAGCTTCTTGCAATGATAAGATATTCGGGACGCATTAAGGATAATCTGATTGTTCTTGTAACGGAAAATGAGTCGGTTGCAAGGTGTATTGTAAGATTGATTTATGAGTTGTTTAATTATGAAACAGCTATAGAATATAAAGAAAAAAGCCGATTGTATGAAGTGACAATATCGGAAGAAAATATAATAAATGATGTTACGGAACTGCTTATATTAACAAAGGACGACTATATGGAAATAATGCCGCGTATCTGTTGCCGTGATTCATATGTGAGAGGTGCATTTCTCGGCGGAGGGTCTATTTCCGACCCGTATAAAAGTTATCATCTTGAATTTGATGCAAGATATGAGCCTGAAGCAGACAGATTATGTGAATTATTAAACAGTATAGGAATAAGTGCGAAAGTAACTTGCCGAAAAGGACGTTTTATAGTATATATAAAAGAATATGAAGCAATTGCCGATGTATTGGGGATGATCGGAGATACAAATGCGGCGCTTGACATATATAATATATCGGCGGAAAAGGATATAAGAAATAATATAAACAGACAAATGAACTGTGAAAATGCAAATATGGATAAAGTGGCAGATGCTTATATGAAACATCTTGCGGCAATTGAAAAAATAAAACGAACAATAGGTATTGATAAGTTACCCGAGACATTACAGGAAATTGCAAAGGTAAGAGTTATGTATCCGGAGGCGAGTTTAAAACAGTTGGGAGAAAAACTTGAAGAACCTATCGGAAAATCAGGTGTCAATCACAGATTAAACAGACTTATTGAAATAGCAGAAAATATAAAGGAAAAGACCACAACTCAATAATAGCTGTGGTCTTTTTGTGGTGGGTAATAATTAAAATGGAAATATTTTAATTAGACTTACCGTATCAGGTAATTGGTTTATGATTATCTAACACGGTAGATAAAAGCACATATAAAGAAATTTGCTTAATCTGACTTTTCTTTACAGGAACCGGTATTTCGCCGGATGTGCCGACGTCGGGCTTTGAATAGGTAATGTGGCGAAATACCGCGCCTGCATTTAAAACCTGCCGTAAGGCAGAATTGTTACATATTTTAAACCGACTCAATCAATGCATAATAACCGTCGTTTCTCTTATATACAACGTTCATTTCGTCGGTATCTTTATTTCTGAATACGAAGAAACTGTGACCTAACAAATTCATTTGTAAAACTGCTTCCTCTGCACTCATAGGCTTAATTTGAAATCTCTTGCGTTTTACAATCTTAAATTCCGAATCATCTTCTCCTTCTGTATAA
The DNA here is from genome assembly GCA_949297205.1 of uncultured Bacillota bacterium. Lineage (GTDB taxonomy): Bacteria > Bacillota > Clostridia > UBA1381 > UBA1381 > RGIG1988. Next base: position 8,407 of record CASFSH010000430.1, read on the forward strand.
TCGTTTCCGTTTATAAGGATATTATCCGAAACAGCTTCTCTTTTAATTTTCTTTTCAAGCCTTGTTTTATTTTTTCTGATTTGTCTTTCAATGACGTCTACGATTTTATCCGTAGCGCATAAGACATCGCTTTCAATCACCTCAGCTCTGTAAATCATGCCGGCTGCATATACCGAAGCCTCAACATATTCCTTTTCTTTAATTGTTCCGATAACTACTCTTGCTTCTGCTTCCTCCCTGAAAAATTTATCAAGTTTTCCCAGACGCTTTTCAATGTACTCTCTGTATTTGTCCGTAACTTCAATTTTACGTCCTATAATGTTAAACTTCATATGATCATCTCCCGGGTTGTAGATTTAAGAATTTTATATTCTTATATAATATATACCCATTTTTTTCATTTTTAAACATTTTTATGTTGAATTTTTTTA
>CASFSH010000431.1 GCA_949297205.1 uncultured Bacillota bacterium
TCTGAAAGTGTGGAAAGATATGTTTCTATTATGCTTCTTACATCATCTGCCGATACCGGTTTGCTTCTTGCGGTTATTATCTTTTGATTGCAAAAGACGCAGTCATTTGGACATCCATGATGGGGAATAAATATTGGTATAATTGCGTGTTTTTTCATTGATTATTTAGTCCTTTAGCTATATTTCTATTTTAAGTATTTCCCTTGCAGGTTTGTTGTATTCCTCTGGGCGTATGTGAAATTTGGCAATTTCAGATATTCTAACAGGGTTTATATGACAATAGCCACGGGGATTTTTATCAAGATACTTCTGATGATAATCCTCGGCGGTATAATAGTTTTTAAGGGGTTTAATTTCTACGATAAATTGGTCGTAGGAGGCTTTTTCAATTTCACTGATGCGGCGCACAGTTTCCTCGGTTTTATCGTCGGTATAATAAATGCCCACCTGATATTGAGAGCCCTTATCAGGTCCCTGCCTGTTCGGTATTGTGGGGTCAATAACCGAATAGTAGGCAAATAATAAAGCCTCTGTTGATGTTTGGTTTTCGTCATAGACCACCTTAACTGTTTCGCGGAAACCTGTACCGCCGTAACAGACTTTTTCGTAGGTTGGAACTATGTCAGAAAGTCCATTTGCATAGCCGCATTCTGTTGTTATAACTCCGGGAAGGGACGCAAAGAGCTTTTCAATTCCCCAAAAGCATCCTCCTGCAAAATATATATCCTTCATTTTTTAATCTCCTATAATAATAGAGCCTATATCTGTTAAAGGTGTTCCTTCAAACCACAGACATTTTAAGCCTCTGTTTTCAATATAATCTTTTATTTTTATAAAATCGGGATGCTTGCTTAAATCTCCGTTAAAAAAGATTGTGTCATTAAGCTTTCCGCTGCAGCCACCAATAAAGCCTGTGTTAAAGCCCGGAAGGATTATATTTTCTTCAGATATGAGCAATACATCCATAGTGCCCTCACAGGACGTGGCAATTCCTTTATCAGATGTAATAATAGAGTTTTCGTCAACTGTTACAATATTACATTTTGAATAACCTTGCTTTACATTTATTAAAATAAGGCCTTCATTTTCTGCTTTTTTTAGAAGGTCACTATCAGTGTATTTTAAATTGTGAATAAAGTATTTTCCTGTACATGCAGCGTTATACCTAATGTCTAAGGGGTAGACATCCGAAAGTTTATCAGTATCACCTTGATAAATTTCATTTTTTAAACGGCATAACTGTATGTCAGGATGATTCTTTATAGCGTCATGGACGCGGTCGCAATGTGTAAATATAATCTCACAATCATTAGATTTGAGATATTTCAATAATTGTTCAGATGCATTTTTTGATATATACGCTTTCATAGGAAATATTGTACACTTGAGGCATTTAAAAATCAAATGACACAGGTTGATGACTGATGTATAATTTTGTGCAGGAGGAAATATATATGGTTAATTTGGGAAACGACTGGGATCAAGTTTTAAATGGGGAATTTGAAAAGAATTATTATCTAAAGCTTAGAGAATTTCTAAAAGGTGAATATGCTGCCCATACGGTTTATCCGGATATGCACGATATATTTAATGCTCTTAAATACACGCCTTACAAGGATGTTAAGGTGGTTATACTAGGCCAGGAACCATATCATGAGCCGGGACAAGCCCATGGACTGGCGTTTTCGGTGCAAAAAGGTGTAAGGATTCCACCTTCTTTGGTTAATATATATAAGGAGCTTAACG
>CASFSH010000432.1 GCA_949297205.1 uncultured Bacillota bacterium
TGAATTGGTTTTAATCTGTATTCATTATATAATTGACTTAGAACAAATACAAATACACCGCTAATAATTGTTAAAATCATTCCGAACAATTCATTGGATTGATTTGATAGAATTCTTTCACCACATAAACAACTAATTTTATCCATTCATTTCTCACCTACCCAAAATATTTTTGCATTAATGCTTTTTTAAGAAGTTCCAATTTTTCAAGAGATTTTTGTACTTCCAATTTTGATTTGTCAGTCTGTTCGACAAAGGTTGCGAATTGGTTTTGTAATTCTATTGGAGGAACAATAATTTTAATTGCTCTTGTACTCTCTTTTGTGATTGTCTTTGTTACTGCACCACGAACATACTGCTGTATTTCCTTAGTGCCATAATCTGATGTAAGCAAGAAATACAAATATTTCATATTAAGTCTATCGTCAAATCTAAACATAAAAGCATTTCTGCCAAGAGAAGCAGGGCGGTCTATATAAGGCATAATATATATCTTTCCAGCACTGCCTATTTTGTTCATTATAAGCTCGCCACCAAACAACTTGGACTTACTGAGCAATTCATACGCTGATTCATCAATATATTTTACACCTGAACTCAAATCACCTGATTCCAAATCAGTTGTACGAACCATTATTGCATAGTTCGGTTCATCATACATTACAACATTTGAATCAAGCAATTCATAACTACCATTGGCACTAAAGTCAGTTAGCGTAGTCATATAATTACCTAATGTATCAATCATCCAATTTTTATCATTGATATATGGGTCACCAAAGAGTTCGACAAATCGTGCTTTGACAATCTCATCCAGTTTTTTTAGCTGTTCTTTTCGCTTGTCAATTAATTCGGTCACTTTATCTAATAAAGAAACTATGTTTTTCTGTTCTTCTTTTTTATACAGCGTAATGTCAACTTCCTTAAGCCATTTAAAATGTCTATTGTATCCTGTATTTGGAATTTTAGCATTTAATAAAACATAATATAGGTATTTATAATTTGCATTTTCGCTTTTCGCTTTTAACAGTTTTACACCGTCAGCACCCAAAAAGCATGGCTTATCGATATATTTAACAATTCTTGTATGATCTCCAAATAAAATAGCAGGAACATCGGTAAACAACCCATTTTCTTGATTTGTATAACCTGCAATTTTTTCTTGTCCTTGATCAATAATGGGATATTTACCATCTGACTGATATTGGTTCGTAGGAATTTTTGTTCCATTTTTTGTTACATCTTCAAAAATATCTAAAAATTTCGCTATCACAGCATTTCCTCCAATTCTGCCAAGCCTTTAGTTATTTCCATTTCGAGTTCGTGGAGGTCTGCCATAATTTCGGCTGTAGACGGGTATTCCACAGGAGTATATTCCACTTCTTTATATTTGTTGATAGATAGGTCATAATCATTATTTACTATATCCTGCTTGTCCACAAAGAAGCTTTGTTCTGTTTTTGCTCTGTCTGCTTCTTTGTCAGGATTATGGAATCTTTCAATAATATCGGGAATATCATTTTCGGCAACAGGAGTTCTTTTATCATCAAGGCTGAAACCGTCTGCTTTCATATCATAAAACCACACCTTATCAGTTCCACCGTGACCTGTTTTTGTAAATACCAGTATTGCGGTAGAAACACCTGCGTAAGGCTTGAACACACCCGAAGGCATAGAAACAACAGCTTCAAGACGGTTGTTTTCTATGATCTCCTTGCGAATTGCTTTATGCGCAGTTGATGAGCCGAATAGTACACCGTCAGGGACAATGCACGCACATCTTCCGCCAGTTTTAAGCATACGAAGAAACAGTGCCAAGAATAAAAGCTCTGTTTTCTTTGTTTTGCACATTTTAAGCAAATCAGCAGACACGATATCGTAATCAAGGCTACCTTTGAATGGTGGGTTTGCTAAAATAAGAGAATATTTATCTCTGTCTGTATTCTGATCGGACAGGCTGTCACGATACTCGATAAACGGACTGTCAATTCCGTGGGTCATCATATTCATAGCGCCGATACGGAGCATAGTTCTGTCCATATCGTAGCCAAAAAACATTGAATTCATATAGTGGTCTTTTTTCTGCTTATTGAAGAATATTTCTTCCTTGTAATTTTCTTTCAAATATTCACCGGCAGACACCAAGAAGCCACTTGTGCCACAGGCAGGGTCACAAATAACATCATCCGGCTTTGGCTGCATCATAGCAACCATCATTTTTATAATGTGTCTTGGCGTTCTGAACTGACCATTCAGACCAGACTGTGCTATTTTATTGAGTAAGTATTCATATACGTCCCCTCTGACATCACTATCAGAAGAATTTTTCATCAGCTCATAAATATCATCAAGACTTGTAACCACCTTATCAAGCAAAAGAGGTGTGGGAAGCTTAAAGATTGCATCATCCATATACTTGGAGTATGCGCTATCTTTATCTGCATGAAGGTTTTTGATAAATGGAAACACCCATTCCTGCATAATTGTATACATTTTACCTGCAGGGAAGTCTCGAAATGTTGACCATTTCAATTGATGACCGTCAATACTGCGTTCTCCGATTGTAACTTCATCTGCAAATATACTTTTATGCGGAAGACCGAGCATAGCACTTTCTTTTGCACGAAGATTATCCGTATCGTCAAGGTCATGAATAAACATAAGATATGTAATTTGTTCAATTACATCAAGAGGATTTACAAGTCCTCCTGATGCAAATATATCCCATAGACCATCTATTTTATTTTTAAGTTCACCTGTAATCATCTGTTATTCGTCCTCTCTGTTCCAAGTGTATGAAGTATATCTTCCTCCACTGATTTTAATAATTTTATGCTTTTTTAATAAATCCGCCAATGTTCTCTGCACCGTTGTTTCACTTATATCAGGGCATTTGTCCAAAATATCCTGCTTTGTTACTTTTCCAAGTGTATCTTCGATTATTTTTTCAACTCTTTCAGGTTTGGAAAGCTTGCTTTCAATCATAATCTGCACACGAGATGCAAACTCTCTGTGTGCCGCAAGAATAACAGAAAGCATATATTTTACAAACGGAGCATAATCGTTATTATTTTCGTGCCATCCTAATGAACTCTTTTGCAAGGCATCATAATAGCTATCTTTTGTTGTTTCAATCATTTTTTCAATACTGATATATTTTCCGACAATATATCCACTACGATAAAGTAATAAAAGTGTAAGAAGTCTTGACATTCTTCCGTTTCCATCATTAAACGGATGTATACACAAAAAATCAAGTATAAACATCGGGATTGCAAGAAGCGGATTAATTGCTTCTAATGCAATAGCCTCGTTAAATGCCGAGCAAAGATTTCCCATACTCTCAGGAACTTCCCATGCTTCTATTGGCTGGAATCGAACAAACTTATTTCCGCTTTCGTCCTCTTCAGCTATAACATTGTCCACATTCTTGTATTGACCGCCATAAGTTACAGTATTAAATCTGTATAAATCTCTGTGAAGTTGCAATATAATATTAGGCTTGAGTGGAATACCATCATGATTAGAGTGGATTGTATTCAAAACGTCTCTATATCCTGCAATTTCTGCTTCAGCTCTGTTTTTGGGGCTCGTTTTAGCCAAAGCAAGTTTTTTAATTCTTTCATCAGATGTATATATACCCTCAATTTTATTAGAGGCTTCGGTACTCTGTATTTTAGCAATTTCAACAAGCCCGGTAAGTGCATCTGCACTTGATTCAATAAACAAATTCTGTTTTCCTTTGAATTCGTGAATTTGTGTAAGCATAGATACAATTTCAGGTGTTAAAAATTGCTCCCATTTATTTTTATAGTTATATATTCTCATAATATCACCTTTTAATTTAGTCATTTACTCATATTATGACACAATTATATTATAGTATGTAATTTTGTATTTGTCAAGTCAATTTTGTCATTCTGTTAATTTTGACATAATTAGATCGTTTAAAGAAGAACTTCCATATATCTTCTAACCTTTTCCTCAACTCGTGCTACCTTAGAAAATTCCATAAGCTGATTCAAGTTTTTATCTTTATATTTTGCATATTTTTTATACGCATCTGTAACGATTTGAATGTCCATGCAATATCGTTCTTGCAATATGTCACACAGAGTATGCTCGATACAATACACATTAACACTATTTCCAAACGGAGTTTTAACAGAAATAATGCCCTGTTCATATAGTTCTTTCTTTACTCTATGAGCGACAACTTCATTTTTTACTGACGAAGTATTATCGGCATGATACATACCATTTTCCTGTATTTTTGTCCTTATGCACCGACATTGTTAAACACTCCTTCCGAACCGTAAAATTTTTCCTCAAAGTATCTTCTGCTCACTCTGCCCGCGACTGTTATAAAGCCTTTAGCTTCCAGCTCTTTATTCAAAAGCCGAACAACTTTGTAAGCGTAAGACATTGAGACACCTAAAGTTTCTGCCACTTCATCAGCGGAAATCATTAACTGTTTGTTCATAGCTATTTCCTCCTTTCCTAGAAATTTATACAGTTCATTATTGAACTGTATATTTGTATTATATCAGTTCATTTACGAACTGTCAATACCTTTTGTTTGTGTTCACAGAAAATTCACATTTTTTATATTTTTCACAAAATTATAAAAAACTATTTCATTTTTGAACGGTTTGTGTTATACTGTATGTAAAGATTATTTTTGATAACAGATATTTGGAGGTACATCACTATGGAAGTAGGGAAAAAGATTAAGCGGTTCCGCACGGCTTTTGGCCTATCTCAAAAAGAGCTTGCACAAAAATCCGGTTTAAGCGAGCCGGCAATCCGTAATTATGAGCTCGGAAACCGTACACCGTCCGAAAAGCAGCTTGAGAAAATCGCCGGTGCTTTGGGAGTAAGCATATACGCAATTTCCGATCCTAATTTAGAAAATTACGATGCTGTTATGCACGCACTTTTTTGCTTAGAAGATGAATACGGCATTATTCCTAATGAGGTTGACGGGCAAGTGCACTTGTCCGTGGAAAACAAAAACGCTGTCACAAGAACTGTAAGCAAAATGCTCAGTTCATGGAACAGCGAATTCAAAAAACTTAAATCAGGTGAAATAACAAAGGAAGAATATGATATGTGGCGTTACAGTTATCCTCGTATTAAGGCTGAACGCTTACATGAAGAATTTAAGAAACTGAAAAACAATACTGAAAAATAACAAATGTTATCATTCTGTTATCAATTTCAAAATAAAATCCCCGAAAACCGCATTATAACGCAGTTTTCGGGGATTTGTTTATTACTCCCATTCAGTTATCGTAACTGTTTTTGTATTATCATCCCATGAAACAATGCAGTTAAAACTCTCCGCTGCTGCTCTTACAGGCACAAGTGTTCTGTCATTTACAATCATTGGCGCAACATCAAGCTCTATAATCTTTATTTCACTTGTGTCTGTCAATGTTCCTTCCATAAGTCTTGTAACCGCAAAATTATCTCCAACAAACATTGTGGTTTTGTCTATCTCCATAAAGATTTCTCTGTCAAATTTACTTGCAAATATGGTTCTCATTTCACCATTCCATTCAACCGCAACCCCCAAAGCCTCAAAAATAGCACTCAAAGGCACCAATGTACGTCCGTCTTTTATAATCGGCGGCTGATCGAAGCTAAGTATATTTCCGTTTACGGTAACTGTAATATTATCCTGTGCAATTACCGTGCCGACATTACCGGTGCACATTATACTTAACATTACAAACGTAAGAAATATGCCTAAAAATTTTCTCATTTTTTCTTTTCTCCTTCCTTTACTTCAAAAACAACCTTTAAAATACATACAAAAAATCGAATAATTCCCAACTATTAAAATATTATATTTTATTTGTTTTTGCATAAAATAACACTTTTATGCCCTTTATATGCAAATTTTAAATTCAATTTAATTAAAGCACTTGCATAAAACAATCTTTAATGGTATAATAAATGAAAATATCTATTGAAGGGATAATATAAATGATAACCGGAAAACAAAGAGCTTATTTAAGAGGACTTGCAAATACCATTGACCCTATATGTCAAATAGGTAAAAACGGTATAACAGATGAATTTATCACTCAGCTATCAGCTGCACTTGAAGCAAGAGAACTTATAAAAATACACATTCTTGAAACAGCAATGCTTGATTCAAAGTCTTGCCTGAACGATATTGCATGCCGACTGGGTGCGGAACCCGTACAGGCAATAGGTTCTAAAATAGTATTATACAAGCAGGCTGAAAAGCAAAAAAACAGAAAAATAGAATTACCCCGTGAAAAAAGGAAGTGATTAAGGATGGAAAATAAAAGGGTAGGCGTAATGGGCGGCACCTTCAATCCCATCCATAAAGGGCATTTGTCCGTTGCGGAGTCTGCGTTGAAACAATTTGATTTAGATGAGATTTTATTTATTACGGGAGGAAATCCTCCCCATAAAAAAGATCTTGATATTCTGCCCGCTTTTGCCCGTCACAAAATGGTTTGTCTTGCAACAGAGGATTATGAAAAGTTTATACCATGTGACTATGAAGTTTTGAAGAAAACATATTCATATTCTCTCGAAACAATGAAATATTTGAAAAAACAATATAAAAATACAGATTTTTTCTTTATTATCGGAGCAGATTCATTTCACGATCTTCCCACCTGGTACAGACCACGTGCATTGCTTGAACTTTGCACTCTTCTTGTTTATGACCGTGACGGCTATGATATGAAAAAAGATTATGAAGTTATAAAAAAAGAATATTACTGTCATGTGGACTTTATTCAATCGAAAAAAATAAATGTATCCTCCTCTTTCATAAGAGAAGAAATAAAAAACGGGAAAGATGTATCGGACTATCTTCCCGAAAAAGTTTATGATTATATAAAAAGAAACAGTTTATACCAAAGCAGAGATAAAGATCTCAAAAAAGAAATAAAAAAAATTCTCAATAAAGAACGGTATATTCACAGTCTCGGTGTGAGCCGTACCGCCGCGGAAATGGCTAAAATATACGGTGTAAACCCAAAAAAAGCATATGTTGCGGGATTAATGCATGACTGCGCAAAAAATCTTTCAAAATCAAAAGCACTGCAAAAATGCTCCGATTACGGTGTTGAACTGGATGATTTTGAACATTCAAACCGGGCGCTTATTCATGCAAAATTAGGAGAAAAAGTTGCTGCCGCCGAATATGGCATTACCGATGAAAATATATTGCAGTCGATAAAATGGCATACTCTCGGCAGACCGGGAATGTCAACCCTTGAAAAAATTATTTATGTTGCCGATATGATCGAACCAAGCCGTGAATTTGAAGGTGTGGATATTCTCCGTGACACAGCATTTAAAGATCTTGACAAAGCTGTTATTGACTGCACAAAAACCACAATTGCATATAACGAAAATAAAGGCAAGCCCGTTCATCCCAACGCTTATGCACTGGTAAAAGATCTTGAACAAAAAACAAACGACAATATGAAATAAATTATGTGAAAATAAGCTGCGTATCTCACTGTTTTTCAGGTCTTTGAGTATATGCGCTGTCGTCCCTTAAAACGACAGTCTGTTTGCTTCTTTTTCACGTTAGAATTTGTATCGCCACATCAGCGGCGGAATGGAGGATAAATATGAGAAATGCCGAAGATTATGGATTTTCAATTTACAATAATGCCGACGATAACTCCGCCGCACTTAATAAGGCTGTTGCAAAGGGCGGCGATGTTTATATAACCGCTCCCGGCGTATATTCCGTAAGCGAACCGGTTATAATAGGCAATGATACAAGTATTTATTTCGGTGCAGGAGTATATCTGAAACGAGAATACTGCAAAAACACAACAGGATATGTATTTGTGAATGAGGGTGCTTATACCGGCAGCCAAAATAAAAATATTATGATACAAGGTCTGAAGCTTTTCTGCAACGGTGTTGAATCAGCACCTGCAGCCGACAATAACGGAGACAAAATAGTTCCGGGACTTCGCGGACATATTTCCTTTTATCATATTACAAATCTTTCAATTCGTGATTGTCAGATTCCGGATCTGCCTGCAAAGGATTTTGGAATACACGTTTGTGATTTTGAAAATATTATTATTGAAAATGTCAGAATTGAAGGGAAAAAAGATGCTGTGCACTTAGGATGCGGAAATAAATTTGTCATTCGTCACGGAATATTTAAAACCTTTGACGATCCAATTGCTCTAAATGCCCATGACTATGCAAGCTCAAATCCCATGCTGGGCTGGATCACCGACGGAATAATTGAGGACTGCTATGATCTTGACGATGACAGCACCACGGGATTTTTCTGCAGAATACTTGCCGGCTCCTGGTGCGACTGGCAAAAAGGAATGGAAATTCAAAATTCAGACTCCGTTGTCTGTAACAATACCGTATATCGTGCTTTGATGAAGCCGGACGGAACAGTATATAAATCCGTCACTCCTCCCACACACAAAAGCGGTATGTGCATCATTGACGGAATAAACTGGGTTGCCGTTCAGAATAATCAAGAACACAGCTGCGGCTGTAAAAACATACACTTTAAGGATATTTTTATAGAAAAAAACCGTCCCGTTGCGTTCTCCGTTCACTTTGACAAAGATAATTTTTCCCGAAGCTACTATCCAAATTCTCCCGCACCTGTTCAGGAAAATATTACTTTTGAAAATGTGATTGTGAATAAAAATGTATCCGAATTTCTTTTTTCAATAACTCCTGTAGACAATATAAAAATCATTAATTCCGATTTGGGAAATTCATTTATTAATTTTAAAAATATTAACACCGAAGGTATTGAATACAACGGAACAAACTTATGCTTTATAGGCGTAAAAAGCAATCTTTGCGAAAAGGATATAATAAAATCAGAAGACGGAATTGAATGTAAATCACAATTCTTTGCATGCAATTTTAAGAACTGATATTACTTTGCTTTTACATACAAATAAAATTTTTACAAACTGTTGACTTTTGACTGATTATATATTACAATTATTGTAATCAAATATAAAAACCCCGGAAAGGATAAATTAACATGGAAGATAACATTATTGTTCTCGAAGATGATCAGGGCAATCAAATTGAATTTGCTGCAATAGACGTTTTTGAACTGAACGGAGAAACCTATTTTGCTTTGCTTGAAGTAATGGATGAAGGAGAAGAAACCGACGAAGTATTAATTATGAAAGTTGATAATATGGATTCTGATGATCCTGAGCTTATAATGGTTGAAGACGAAAAAGAACTGGAAACCGCCTTTGAAGAATTTCTCAGACGTGATGAAGAAGAGGAATAATATATATTTTCCGTTTTTTTCCACAGTTTGAACAAAAAAACACTTGCAAAATCTTTGCAAATATGATATTATATATATACAATATAACCCTGTAACTCACGTGTAAGGTCAATTTTTTACCAACACTTCTTTAACGGGATGTATTACTCTGTTTGCGGCGTATACGCCTCCTTTCCTTACGGACTGCCAGTGGACATATAAAGCAAACAGGTTACGACCCACCTGCTTTGCAGGTAAGAAATGAGACCAAGCCACGGTTTATATGGGGTTTTTATTTTTACAAAAATTATGTTTTTGTCCGCTCCGCACTGTTTGGGGCGTCCTTTTTTCATTTTAATACAAATAAACAACGGTACCGAAAAAATTTCGGTACCGTAATTTTATTCGTTTGTACTGCTTTTTGCAAAGAGAGTCTTTGAACTTACTCCGTCAAGGCGGCCTATTTTTCCGGTCAGTGCATTTATTATATCTGCCGGTGCATCAATTCCTATACTTATAATATTAATATCTTTACGTTTATAGGGTAATCCCATTCTTGAAATAATATAATCTCTGTATTCATGCAGTATCCCGTTTAGTTCCTCAACCGATTCGTAATTTTCCACTATTATACCTATTAATGCCACTCTTTCTTCCATTTTTGTTTCTCCTTTCCGCTGTATTATACAGCATAACCTTGATTTTCCTGCAAAACTTTCCTGTTTTCACATATCCAAATGCGCAGCTTATTTTTTGCGTTATATGTTACCCAACACATTTCCTACCTTGTCATGTATTACTATATCGGCATTTTTATCCCACTGTGTTTCTGTAAGATTTATCAGTATCAGATTACTGCCGTTAAAATAACGTATCATTCCTGCAGCAGGATATACTGTAAGAGAAGTTCCCGCAACTATCATTGTATCGGAATTTTCTATTGCAAAAATTGATTTTTCAATAGTTTCCGAATCAAGGCTTTCCTCATACAAAACAACGTCGGGCTTAATAATACCGCCGCAATCGCACTTGGGTACTCCTTCACAGCTTCTTATATAATCGGCAGAATAAAATTTATTGCATTTCATGCAATAATTTCTGTGTATTGAACCGTGAAGTTCATAAACAGTTTTGCTTCCGGCTTTCTGATGCAGACCGTCAATATTTTGAGTTATCACGGCTGTAAGCTTTTTCTGCTTTTCAAGCTCCGCTAATTTATAATGTGCCTCATTTGGCATAATATTATCCCCAATCAGCATTTTATCACGGTAAAATTTATAAAATTCTTCGGTATGACTCATAAAATACGTATGACTCAGCATTATTTCCGGCATAACATCATATTTCTGACTGTAAAGTCCGTCTGCCGACCTGAAATCGGGAATACCGCTTTCGGTTGATACGCCCGCACCGCCGAAAAAAACTATTCGTTTACTGTTTTCAATTATTTTTTTCAAATTATCATACATAAAACACCACTCCGTTTTATATAATTATTTGTTTCTCTAAAAAATATATTACTATCTTTTTCCGCAAAAGTCAATAATGCATATTATAAATTTCTTGTATCAATTCGCAAAATTCGCCATATTATTTTCTGCCTCATCTTATATACCTATTTTAATAAACAAAAAATAATTTAATAGTATTAATTTTTTGTAAATATAATATAAACATTTTATTACTCTATTGACTTTAATAATAAATAATATTATACTAAAATCGAAATTATGTACCATGCTACATATCCGGAGGTGCTGTTATGGCTGAACAATTAAAAATAGGCGAGACAATCGGTTTTTATCTGAAAAAAATAGCTCGTATTCAGGCGATGTACATAAACTCTGTTTTACAACAATTCGGACTTACAAAATCTCAGTTTGAAATTCTTGCTTTTCTTAATGAAAGCTATTCCGATAATTCCGAAAATGTAGTTACGCAAAAGGATATTGAGGATTTTTTCGGTATTTCCCATGTTACAGTAATAGGCTTGCTGCATAGGCTGCAAAACAAAGGATTTATAGAAATAAGCATTAACGAAAAAGATAAACGATATCGAAATGTCACTCTAACCAAAAAGTCCATAAACCTTAATCAAATAATAACAAATCATGTAAAAGAAGCCGGAACTTTATTCGAAGAATCTCTTACCGGAGAACAGATTATCCAGCTGAAAGAAATATTGTCAACAATATATAATAATTTAAAAAATAAAACAGATACAATTATGAATCCAAAAAC
>CASFSH010000433.1 GCA_949297205.1 uncultured Bacillota bacterium
CACCTTTCATAAATTATTTCTAATACTATAAAAAGATAAAAATTAAATTATCTGATTTTTTTGGTAGACATAATTTTTAATATTAATATTATAACACAATAAAAAAATATTTTCAACATAAAACAATATTTTTATGGAGCATAGGAATCATAAACCTGTTTTGGTCGAAGAGAAATCGTTAAAAATCATGTAAACTGTATACAAAAGAGAAAGTTTACATACAATTAACACATAATATCTTTCAGAGTTAACATTGAATAATGTATAATTTAAGTATAATATTTAAGGAGGATGATTTAAATGAAAAAAATCATAGTAACAATAGTATCTTTATTATTAACAATGGCATTTTGTGCAGGATGTCAGGACAATGCTTCTGTAAGTGGATCGGTTTCCACTGACGGTTCGACATCAATGGAAAAGGTTATCGGGTATTTAAGCGAGGCATATATGGAAGAAAATGCAAATACCAAAGTTACTTACAATCCTACAGGATCAGGTGCGGGAATACAGGCAGTTTCCGAGGGACGCTGTGATATTGGTCTTTCAAGCAGAGATCTTACTGATGAAGAAGCACAGACATTAAATGCAACTGTTGTGGCAATAGACGGCATTGCTGTAATTATAAATCCTGCAAATCCGATAAGTGATTTAAGTATTGAACAAATTGCAAGTATTTATACGGGAGAAGTTAAAAATTGGAGTGAAATAGGAGGAAATGATGCTCCTATCGTATGCATAGGCAGAGAAGCAGCCTCCGGAACAAGAGACGGTTTTGAATCAATTACCGGTACGGAAGATAAATGTGTATATTCACAGGAACTAACATCTACCGGAGATGTTGTGCAAACCGTTTCATCAAATCCGAATGCAATAGGCTATGCATCACTTGCATCGGTTAAAGATACTGTAAAAGCAGTCAGTGTTGAGGGAGTAACTCCGACAACCGACACAATACAAAACGGATCATATAAACTTCAGCGTGACTTTGTTCTTGTAACAAAGAAAGATACGAAATTAAGTGGTGCAGCACAAGCATTCTTTGATTTTGCCACAAGTGCACAGGCAGATGAATTAATAGAAAATGCAGGTGCAATACCGGTTATCAGATAATAAAAATATTATAGCTAAGTATTTTTTTGAAAATGTGATTGGAATTGATGATCAATGCAGAAAGGGGATAATCCGATAAAATGAAGAGTAAAAAGACACTCGAAAATATAATGAATACAATTTTTACAATATGTGGTTTTATATCAGTTGCATTTGTAATTATAATAACTGTTTTTTTGGTAATATCCGGAACCCCGGCAATATCCGAAATAGGAATCTTCAAATTTCTGTTCGGCAAGGTATGGTCATCAACTTCCGCCGACCCGCAATATGGAATACTGCCGTTTATCCTTACATCAATATACGGAACACTGGGAGCAATAATAATCGGAGTACCTATTGGAATACTTTGCGCTGTTTATATTTCTAAAATGGCTCGGACAAAGGAAAGCATTATAATTCGAACTGCTGTTGAACTGTTATCGGGTATACCGTCTGTTATATACGGTCTTGTGGGTATGATTATAATTGTTCCTTTTGTGAGGGAGGTATTTGGTTTACCGGATGGAGCAAATCTTTTTTCAGCAATTATTGTGCTTACCGTTATGATTTTACCATCTGTTATAAGCGTTTCGGAAACAGCATTAAACGCAGTGCCAAAGGAATATGAGGAGGCATCTCTTGCTTTGGGAGCAACAAAAACGGAGACTGTGTTTAAAGTGTCCGTCCCTGCTGCAAAAAGTGGAATATTGGCTTCGGTGGTCCTGGGAATCGGCAGGGCAATTGGAGAGGCAATGGCTGTTATGATGGTTTCGGGAAATGTGGCAAATATGCCTTCACTTTTTGCAAGTGTAAGATTTTTAACAACTGCCGTGGCGTCGGAAATGTCATATTCATCAGGATTGCAGCGTGAAGCCCTGTTTTCCATTGCTCTTGTACTTTTTATATTTATTCTGATTATAAACTTATTTTTGAATATTGTAGTAAAAAGAAAGGAGCATTAAAGTGATATGAGAAAAATATCCGTTAAAAGACAGCTTTATGCTGTAATAATGAAAGCTTTAATGTATATTGCGGTAGGAATTATAATATTATTTTTTATTGGATTGATAGGGTATATTTTATATAGAGGTATACCATATGTTTCGGTAGAACTGCTTACAACCAAACCAAGCCTGATACGCGGAACAAACGGCATACTTCCAAACATAATGAATACGCTGTACATTATTATTATGACCCTTATAATTGTCTTGCCCATAGGCGTAGGCTCAGCAATTTATTTAAATGAATATGCGAAAAATAAAAAAATAGTGGGTGTAATAGAACTTGCAGCAGAAACGCTGTCAGGTATACCATCCATAATTTACGGACTTGTCGGAATGCTCATATTTGTACAGTTTCTTCCATTCGGTACAAGTCTTATTGCCGGAGCGCTTACTCTTGTTATAATGACACTGCCTACTATTATAAGAACAACACAGGAAAGTTTAAAAACCGTTCCTCAATCATACCGTGAAGGGTCACTTGCTTTGGGAAGCGGTAAATGGTATATGATTCGTTCAGTTGTGCTTCCGTCTTCTATAGATGGAATAATAACAGGATGTATTTTATCTGTGGGCAGAATTGTGGGTGAAAGTGCAGCGCTTTTGTTTACTGCAGGAATGGCAAATGAAATGATAAGTGTTTTACAGGCACCTATGCCGAATCATGCGGGATCAACGTTGTCTGTTGCTCTTTATGTATATGCAAAAGAGCGAGGAGAGTTTGATATTGCTTTCAGTATAGCTGTAATACTTTTGATTCTTACTTTTATTATAAATCTTTCAGCAAAAGCAGCTGCAAAAAAAATAAACAAATGAAAGGAAAATAATTATGTCTTATTTGAATGTATCAGATCTGAATTTATGGTACGATACAAATCATGCCCTTAAAAATATAAACATAAATATTCCTCAAAATAAAATTACTGCCTTAATCGGACCTTCTGGCTGCGGCAAGTCAACATTTTTAAAATCTCTTAATCGTATGAATGACTTGGTTGAAGGCTGCAGAATTGAGGGAAAGGTACTTTTAAACGGGACAGATATTTATAAGGATATTGATGTTACCGTACTCAGAAAACGTGTCGGAATGGTATTTCAGAAGCCAAATCCTTTCCCAATGAGCATATATGATAATATTGCATACGGACCGCGTATTCATGGAATAAAGTCAAAAGTCAGACTGGATGAAATTGTGGAACGATCACTTAAACAAGCTGCTATATGGGACGAATGTAAAGACAG
>CASFSH010000434.1 GCA_949297205.1 uncultured Bacillota bacterium
TTGGAATTGTCATTCCGCGTCTTTCGTCTATTTTTTCATACTCATCCATCCATGTCAAATCAGAGAACTGTTCCAGTTCTGTTATCTTATTTTCATTAATAATCGCATTGTTAAATTCAGAATATATATATACGGAATCTACATACATATATACATATTTAGTCATATTGATCGTACGAAATAAATCCGTACTTGCTCCTGTATCAAAATTTACAAACCAGTCATTTATCATAAACATCTGAACACTGCTGTCATTTGCAATATAACTGCACATATTGTCAAATTCACTTATAATTGTATCTACTACATCTCTAACCTTATATATTTCAGAATTACTTTCAAGTTTTATTTTTTCATCAGCTGTTTTTTCAATATTATGATAATATACTGTGCTTAAAACAATGAAAGGAATAAAAAATAAAATCAATATTAATATCAGATTCCTGTAAAATAAGCTGTCAAACTTATAATTTTTTATATATTTCCAAATATTGATTTTTTTCAATTATTTTCACCTCATTATTTTTTTGATTTACGAATAAATTCTTTTGGAGTACAATTGTAAAAATTTTTAAAAACTTTTGAAAAATATCCTGAATTATTAAATCCACACGCAATACTAACATCATTGACTTTTTTATTTTGTCGAAGCATATTTCCTGCTTTTTCCATTCTAAGAGATAAAATATAATCGCTGAAATTAGCACCCATATTTTTCTTAAAAAATCTCGATAAATATACAGGAGACAATGCAACATCATCTGCAACAGATTGCAATGAAATATCCTCACAAAAATGATTTTCAATATATTTTTTTATAGTCTCTGTTAACTCATTATTTTCTCCGTTATACATAGCAAACAACTCATCAAAAAGATTATGTGCAATATCTGATAACACTGCTGTATCTTGTTGCGTCTGAAGTTCTTTTGCGTCAAACGGTTTCAAAATAACTTTTGAGTGGTTTAATAATCGTTCATATAATGATTCATATAAATCATGCAGATAATAACCAATGTTTCTTGGAATTTCAATAAAAAGACTATCTATTAATTTATGTCCCTCTTCAGATTCATTTTCTTTTATATAAGAATAAAGCTGCTGTATTCTTTCATTAAATTTTCTTCTTTCCTGCATGCCATTATCATCAGAAAATTCCTTTCTGATACCGTCAAACACACTTTTCAATTCATCAAAATCAGTAGGTTTTAAAATATAATCTGTAACACGATATCTGACAGCAGATTTTGCATAATCAAAATCACTGTATCCACTCAATAAAACAACCTTTATGTGTGATTTATTTTCATATATGTATTTTGCCAATTCAATACCTGAAACATTTGTCATTCTGATATCGGAAATTATTACATCAACGTCATGATCCTGTAAATATTCAATAACTTCTATACCATCTTTAAAGCATTCAATACATTCAAAATCATCTATCTCGGCATTTATCATGGCAGAAACACCTTTTCTGATTACAAGTTCATCATCAACAACAATAACTTTATACATAAATCATACCTTCAAAATTAATATTATTATAAAATATTTTATCATTTTTTAACATTTCTGTCAACAAAAAAATCCTGTTTGAACTATTGTGGAATTTCTGTACTTTTTTAAACATTAAACCAATTAAAATAACATAATTAATCTTGTAAAAATTGCCTTTAAAATCATCAAACAAAATCAGGGATAAAATCAACAAAATGATCTTATCCCTAAACTATAACCTTTTTATGTATAACAATAATTATGCCTTTATACCTCCGCCTTCGCCGCAGTATAAATCTAACTCGCCGTCAAGTTCAATTTTAATTACAGTACATACTTTGTTGCAAACATTCTGCGGAAGTTTTATCCATAAAATACCGGGCACTTCCATAAAACCGCCTATTTTATAAAATTCAAGTTCTGTTCCATTCTCCAATACAGTAATTTTTTTAATGTCATTTCTTATTCCTTTTACGCATATTTCATCAATTGGTAAATCATAGTAGAACAAGTATAAACATTTATTATCCTCAGACATAGTTGATGATCCGAGAAAATGCCCGGCAGGCAATCCTCTTTTTGCGTCATAAATCGATTCTTTTACAGGATCAATCCATTCCCCAAGCTGCAGCAGTAATTTTTCATCACGCTCATCAATAGTTCCGTCAGGTTTCGGACCTATATCCAATAACATATTTCCTCCGCCTGAAATGCACTCTGTAAATATTCTGACAATTTGTCTTAATGATTTATAGTTATTGTCATTTTCCTTATATCCCCAGCTATCATTAAGAGTAATACACAATTCCCATGGATCTTTTGGCGGAACAGTGGGCACACCTTGTTCCGGACATTTATAATCGCCATAACTGCCTATTCTTTCATTAACAACAGTATCAGGGCTTAATTTTCTTATGTATTCACGCATTTCTTTGAATTTCCATTGCTCTTCTGTTCTTTCCCACGTTCCGTCAAACCAAAGTAAATCTATTTTACCAAAATTGGTTAATAATTCTGTAAGCTGTTCTTTATGAAATTTTAAAAATCTTTCCCATCTTTCCAGATCGTCCGGCTCATCCTGCGGAGGGGCAGTGTATTTATTCGTTGCCCACCATTCGTCTGAATGAGGATGTATTGCTGCATAATCCTTATGATTCCAATCAAGATGAGAAAAATATAATCCAACCTTTAATCCCGCATTTCTCATTGCTTCACAGTAAGGAGCAATTAAGTCTCTTTTTGCAGGAGTTTTCTTTACAACATTCAAATCACTTGCTTTTGTATCCCATAATGCCACACCGTCATGATGTTTACTTGTTAAAACGGTATATTTAGCACCGCACTTTTTAAATAATTCTGCCCATTTCTCAGGATCATATTTTTCTGCCGTGAAACCATTTAGCTGTTCCATATATTCATCATACGGTATTTCTCCTGAATAAAAAGACCATGATTCTGTAACTCCTTTAACTGCATATATTCCCCAATGCATAAAAATTCCCAATTTAGCTCTTAAAAACCAATCCATATTTTAACCTCCGATTTTCTTCTTTTTTTTAATTATAGCACATTATATTTTTATAATCAATTAAATTTACATTATTCTTGTAAAATTTTTATAACTATGTTATAATATAATATGACATTATATTTCAATAATAAGTATAGTTGCAGAATATTTTATCGGAGGATTTAATATGGCATTTGACACATTAACAATACAACAGCTTGTTTATGAACTGAATAATAAACTAACGGGCGGAAGAATAGAAAAAATACACCAGCCGGAAAAAGACGAAATAATAATTATTATTAAAACATATACCGAAACTCACAGACTTGTTATCTCTGCCAATGCTGCACAACCGAGAATGCATCTCACATCAGTGCAAAAAGAAAACCCGCAGAAGGCGCCTATGTTCTGTATGCTTCTCAGAAAACATTTGCAAAGCGGCAGACTTATTGGTATTTCACAAATTGATTATGAAAGAATAATCCGGATAGATATTGATTCATATGATGAATTGGGTGATCTCACAAGAAAATACCTGTTTTGTGAAATAATGGGCAGACATTCTAATATTATTCTTACCACACCCGATTTTAAAATTATAGACAGTATAAAACATATAGACCTATCTGTAAGCTCTGTAAGACAAATTTTACCCGGTCTTTTATATACCTCCCCTCCGTCACAGGACAAAATCCCGATTTTATCAGATAAAATCACACCGGATATCTTGGATTTTTCAAAAGAAGGTATAACACCTGATAAGGTAATAATGAATACAGTATCGGGTATCGGTCCCATGTCTGCCCGTGAAGCGGTATTTAATGCTGCCGGAGAAATAAAGGACTGTTCTCAGCTGTCTCAAACAATAAAAGACAAAATAGCAAATGAAACTATAAACCTTAAACATTACCCTGTAAATCCTTGTATAATTATTGATAAAACCACAGGAAAAATTATAGATTTTTCTGTCTTTGAAATAAAACAATATTCCTCTGCGGCAAAGGTTGTTTTTTATGACAGTTTAAACGAATTATTGGATATTTTCTATAAAGACCGTGACAGTTTTGAGAGAATGAAACAGAAAAGTTCAGACCTTGTACATCTGCTCAATACAAACATAGACCGTATTTCAAAGAAAATTTCAATACTCAAAAAAACAGTGGATGAAGCTAAAAATAAAGAAACATATAAAATAAAAGGAGATTTACTAACAGCTAATTTGTATAAAATAAAACAAGGAGATAAAGTTGCCGTACTGGAAAATTATTACGATGATAATCTTTCGAATATATCTATAGATCTTAATCCCGGATTTACACCTTCACAGAATGCACAACGGTATTATAAACTATATCAAAAAGCAAAAAATGCAGAAATAGAAGCTGCAAAACAGTTTAATACTGCCTTTAATGATTTGCAGTATCTTGAATCAACTCTTGTCCTTACCCAAAACGCACAATCAGAATCTGATTTGAATGCAATACGGAATGAGTTATCCGAACTTGGTTATATGAAAAGAAAAACAACCGCAAAAAAGCAAAAACTGCAAAATACATCTAAACCTCATCATTATATCAGCAGTGACGGATTCGATATTTATGTTGGGAAAAACAACTCGCAAAATGATTACCTTACTTTAAAATTTGCCAACTCACAGGATATATGGTTTCACACAAAAAAAATCCACGGTTCTCATACGATTATTAAATTGGGCATTAATAAAGACGTTCCGGCTACAACAATAAAAGAAGCTGCAATTCTTGCAGCTTACTATTCAAAAGGCCGTGATTCATCAAATGTACCTGTAGATTATACTACGGTAAAAAACGTAAGAAAGCCAAACGGTGCAAAACCGGGAATGGTTATATATGATTTCTATAACACAATTTATGTTACTCCTTCCCTTCCCGATTTAAAAAAAATCAACTGAAAACAGACATATATGAAAGCATTAAAGGCATTGTTATTGCCGATAATATTGTAGACACGGCAAATATTTCAGATGCATAAACTGCATTTTTGTCGTGTTC
Organism: uncultured Bacillota bacterium; assembly: GCA_949297205.1. Classification (GTDB taxonomy): domain Bacteria; phylum Bacillota; class Clostridia; order UBA1381; family UBA1381; genus RGIG1988. The sequence goes on from CASFSH010000434.1 coordinate 5,047, forward strand.
TACAGCAAATAAAATACCGATTGTTGCCGACGGCGCACAAACCGAAAGCATAACTGTCATATATGCAATTTTATTTGCCGGAATAAAGCACATCAACGGTATTATTATAAGAGGAATTAATATTAGTCTGAAAAACACCGTCATAAATATTCTTTTATTTTTTATTATATTCAAAAAATTACTTTGTGCTATCGTTATACCGGATACTATCATTGCAAGGGGTGTATTCATAGACCCGATATACTCCAACGGTTGTTCAATAATTTCAGGCAGCCGTATATTTAATATATAAAATACAACTCCGAGAGTAATAGATATAATTACAGGAGATTTAAGTACGTTCAAAATCTCTTTTTTGGAAAATTCACCTTTTATGACTGACAGACCATGCGACCATGTAAGAAAATTAAAAACCGTTACATACGCTGTTGCATACAAAACTCCTTCTGCACCGAAAACCCCCTCCGCAAGCGGTATTCCCATAAATCCACAATTAGTGTAAACCAATGAAAATCTTTCTATGCTGTATTCGTATTTTTCATTTTTTCTTATCAGAATGTTGGATATAACAATCATAAGAATATGAGAAATTACACTTAATAAAAATGACGCTGCAAGACCTTTTAAAAGTTCTGCGGAAAAATCAGTTTGATATGAAGTAAAAATAAAAATAGGAGAAACAATTTTTAATAAAAGAGACGAAAAATATTTTTCTCCCTCTTTTGCAATTAATTTTGTTTTATAACATCCTATTCCAACACAGATTATTGCAAACATTATAATAACCTGCTTAAGCAATATCAATGAGTATTGCATTTTTATCCTCCGTTTTAATCAATCAATTGTTTAAAGTAATTCTTTTTATATACTCAATAACACATTGTTTTCATTGAGTAACTATTTCTGTTATTTTTGTATTCAAAGGTTTTTTTCTCTTCTTATCGTAAAAATGAAGAATAATAAATGCTAATATAAATAAAACAAAACCGCATATCATCGACTTTGCTTCATTAAATCCTATTTTTTCGCCTGCAAAATATCCTGCACATAGAAAAACTATAGGTAATATATAAACTAAAAAAGCAGAAAACAAAACAGATTTGGTTTCTGTTTCAATAATAACGCATTCACCGACCTTTGCTCCCAGTGAATTATCTGCTTCAATCGTGTTATTTTCTATCTTGCAGCCGCCTGTACAGTTTGCACACGACCCGCCGCACATGGTTGGTCTGTCAACAATTATTATAGCTTTATCACCCTCAATCCGGGTTACTGTTCCCTTTGTCTGCACTGTAGAAGCCCCTTTCCAACATTTCTCTTGCATGCAGAATTGAAGTCTCGGTTATATCATTTCCGTCAATAATTCTTGCAAGTTCAGCGACTCTTTCTTCTTTATTAAGCTTTTTTATTTCGGTACGAGTAATATTTTTTGAAATTGTTTTTGTTATTTTAAAATGATTTTTACTTTCAGCCGCAAGCTGGGGTTGATGACTTATACATATTACCTGCTTGCTGTTACCGAGAAAAGAAAGTTTCTTTGCTATTTTAGACGCAGCACTTCCGGATACTCCCGTATCTATTTCATCGAAAATCAAAGTGTCAACATTATCAGAATCCGCAAGAACCGTTTTCATTGCAAGCATCACTCTTGACAATTCTCCTCCCGATGCAATTGAAGCCAAAGGCTTCATAGGCTGTCCCGGGTTTGCACTGAACATAAATTCCGCATTGTCAAAACCTTTGCTTGTATACTCTTTTGACTTTTCTATTTCAACATAAAACTGAGCTTTTTCCATATCAAGCTCATGCAAATTTTTTTCAATTTTTTCTGAGAGTTTTTTTGCGGCTTTTTTACGTGTATCGGTTAATTTTTCACCAACAGCCGATAAATCACTATATAATTTTTTTATTTCTTCGGATAAAAGTTCTCGTCTTTCATCAGAATTTTGAAGACTATTCAATTCTTCTTCCGCATTTTTTAAAAAGGCAATACAGCTTTCAATATTACCTCCGTATTTTCTTTTTAATTTTTTTATTAAATCCAAACGCGAAGAAACCTCATCAAGCCTTTTGGGGTCAAATTCCGTTTTTGATGAAAAATCTCTGAGTTCATGTGAAATATCTTCTACAGCATACAAGGCATCATTTAATCTTTCATACAATTGGGTAAGGCTGCCATCATATTCGGAAATAACAGAAAGTTTGGAAAGTGCATTACTTATATTATCATATACACTGTATTGCGACTCATACAATAATTCATATGCATCATTACAGTTTTCGGTTATTTTTTCTGCATTGCTGATAAGCAGACTCTCATCTTCAAGTTCTTCTTCCTCACCCAAAACAAGATTGGCCTTTGATAATTCATTTATCTGATATTCAAGCAAATCAATCTTTGACAATCTCTCCTGTTCGTCTTGTGATAATTTATTTAATTCATTTTCACAGTCTTTCAGCTTATAATATAAATTTTTGTATTCATTTGAAATCTTATCATTACCCGCATATGAATCGAGAAAATCAATATGTCTGGAAGGTGTAAGCAATGCCTGATTATCATGCTGACCATGTATATCTATTAATAGATGTGATAAATCCCTCAAAAGCGACAGTTGAACCATACATCCGTTTATTCTTGCTATATTTCTTCCGTCAGCGGTAATTTCTCTGTTTATAATAAAGCTGTCATCCTCTGTATCAATTCCATTTTCTTCGAGTAAATTACGTATTTTCTCATTTACCGAAAACATAGCTGATACAACAGCTTTATCGCTGCCGTATCTTAATAACGATTTATTAACTCTTGCACCGAGAATAAGATTTACGGAATCAATAATTATTGATTTACCTGCTCCTGTTTCTCCCGTAAGAACGGTCATTCCGCTTCCGGGTTCAAAACTTATGTTTTCAATTACGGCAACATTTTTTATATCAAGATTATACAGCATTTCATCCCTTCTTCACACATAAATCTTAAATGACTTAAACAATCTGTAGTTTTAATTACTTTTTAAATATTTTTTTCAATTCTCTGTACATATCATTTGCTGAATTTTCCGATTGTGTTATTATCAGTATAGTATCATCTCCGGCAATAGAGCCTAAAATTTTATTTCCTACCAAAATATCACATGAAGCACATACAGCCTGGGCAGTACCAGGATACGTTCTGATAACAACAGTATGAAGTGCGTGTGATATGCTAATTACCGCATCCGAAAATATTTCGATATGATTTTGTTCAATTGTTGTGGACGGTTTTGCAGCATATTTATAGCCGCCGTTCTTTGAGGATATTTTTATAAGACCCAGTTCTTTTATATCTCTCGATACAGTTGCCTGTGTTGTAGCATACCCTGACATTCTCAAAGCTTCGGTTAACTGTTCCTGAGTTTTTATATCATTTTCAGATATTATTTGTAATATTTTTTCCTGCCTTTTCTGACGCATTGCTATTTCCTTTCTGAT
>CASFSH010000435.1 GCA_949297205.1 uncultured Bacillota bacterium
AGAATCATTCTCGCAATAGCAATAATAGCCCGTTTTTTGCCACGGCGTTTAACAAGCTTTTCGTATTTGTTCTTGTAGTAAGGACTTTTAGTTGATCTTACTGCAGAGTGTGCAATTTCAACCAATGCAGGTTTCAGATACCTTTAAATTATGGGTTGCAGTTAAAAGTTTGTACATCTGACAATTTAGATTGTGGGACAGGGTTTGCAAATATAACTTTAAAATAATGTCCGGCACTGTAACAAGCAGGGAAGATGTATGGCATCTTCCAAATATTTAGGATAATCCTATGACCTTATATGCGGAACGACACGCAGGTCGTTCCCTACAATGCGGTTCGTCGGAAACCGCCGAACCCTACAATAAAAGGCTGAACGAAATCAATCGTTCAGCCTTTTAAAATTACTGTCCTTTAGGGTACACCCCATACGGATTGCCGTTTTTTTTGAAAATCATATTAGTTTTGTGCTAAAAATATTCGTTTAATTCGAAGGTTGTAATTGTTTTTTATTAATATTAGTCAATATTGTTTTCATTTTTATGAATTTTCTTGTATTGGGTTGGAGAGATACCAATATGCTTTTTGAAAATATATGAGAAATAATTTGAATCGTTATATCCACAGCATGCCGAAATTTCTCCAACAGAATATCCTGAATCTATTAATAAGTCCTTTGCATAATTTATTTTTTGAAGTTCAAAATATTCATTTGGCGTCATATTGAATTCTTTTTTAAACATTCTGCATATATGTGCAGGAGAAAGTTTAAATGTTTTTGCAAGATATTCCAAAGAATAGGGGTTAGAAATTGCAAGGGACAGATATTCTGTTATAGCAGAAAGCTTGTTGTCGGATGCGGTTATATGTTTTTCAAAGGCCATGCTCATTTGCTTGTTAAGTTTTAATATGAATTTATATATGAGTGCAGAAGAATTAATAATCCAATCAGAATTTTTTTCCAGATTATATATTTTATACCATTCTTCTATTAATTCATTAACATCGGTAAGTGTGAAGAAAATATCTTTGTAACGAAGCAATTTTTCAGCATATTCACCACCAAAAGATACCCAGTAGGTAGTAAATTTATTTTGTACAGGATAATATTCTACCGGTGTACCTTTAGCAATTACCATACAAGTACCTGGAGTAACATCATATGTTTTGTTATTAAGATGAAGTTTTCCGCCTCCATCAATGCAAAAGTTAATAAAGGAATTGGTTGTTACAGCATATTTTACTCTGAGCTGCGGAAATTTTCTGCCTATTCCCTTTAGGATCACAGGTTGGTTAAATTTATCTGAAATATTATAATGTGGCTGGTATATACAGCTATCAAGATTGTTTATATCAATATTATTTTCTTCAAAGTATTTAATTTTCATTATATTTTCCTCTTTTTAAGGGTTTTCTTTGATTTAATTATATTATACTTGAATTAATATGTCAATATTTTAATATAAAATTTTTGATTATATTTTACCTTGCTATTAGTTTTACTGTTTTTTGCAATAAATAAGCCGATTTTGAAATATGAAAAAAATAAAATAAAATGTATATATCAAAATTTTTATAATTTAGCAGTCAAAATGTTTAGATTGACAATATTTATAAAATATGCTATTATATTTGTATAATATGCTTATTATGAAGTTCAAATAATAGTAATAAATTGTTTAAAATAAGCAAATATTACAAAAGTATAACAAAAAACTATTAATATTGAACAGATAATTAATAAAAATTAGATTTGTACAAGGAATGGTGTTATTAATGAAAAAAATTAAATTATTAAGAAGAATATCATTGACCATATTTGCGTTTATTATTATCGCAGGGATGAATGCATATGCGGAATATGAAAAAGAAAGTGCGATATTTAGTCTTGATTTTGACGAAACGGATAATGCACCGTCTTTCAAGTGGTCAAATGACAATAATTCACTTTCGGATGTAGAGGTGATACCGGAAAACGGAATTGTTGAACTGAAAAGTTCTGACTTTAGCGGACGTGCACCGGTCATAAAACTTGATTCAAGAATTGATGTGTCAAAAAAGAAAAATTTGTATTTAGAGGTAAGGTTGAAACAAAATACAGATGAACAGCTGAGTGGCGGAAAACCATTTTTAAAATGGACAGGCTCATCAGGAAACTATTTTGCTTCTATTTATTGCCGCGACGGTAATTTATATTACGGAAAAGGTAATCAGGATAATCCGAGCAATGCATCTCTTAAAACCGATTATACAATTTTGGGAAATGAATGGTATACAATACGTATGCATATATACAATCAGGAGAAAAAAGTATCTGTAGAGATTATTCCTGACAACGAGGAGTTACCAGTATATAACGAAGAATATGCAGCAGAAAAAGGATATGAATTTATACAGCCTCTTATGTGGTATAATCTTGATTATTTGGCTTCATTAAGCTTGCCTTACCTTCCGGAATTCGGTAACACAAGTCTTGATTATATTCATATATGGGATGAGGATTTTAAAATAAGTAAATCATCTATTTCAAATGGCGAAAACAATGTACCGGCTGATTCTGAAATGACACTTACTTTTTCTTCTATTCCCAGAGAGTCATCATTAAATAATATTTATGTAAGGGATTCAAAAAATAATAATGTACCGTATGAAGTAAAACTTAATGGCAAAGATGCAGAATTGTTCTTTAATGCCGGACTGAAATATAATGAAGATTACACTGTTACTGTGCCGGCTACAGTTGTAAATGAAAATAATGAAACGTTATCAGAAACTGTATATAAGTTTAAAACAGAATTTCCTGCATTGTATATTGATACAATACAGTCAACAATAACAGAGGGTACAGCAAAAACTTCGGTATTTATATCAAATAATGGGACTGAGGACAAAGAATATTACATATTAAATCTTTTATATGATGAAGAAAATAATCTTGTGAAGATGACAAATGAAAAATTTGTTATTGCAGCAGGCGAGGAAAAAACAATTACCTCTGAAACAGTTGGTGAGGATGCTGTTACAGTATCCGGATATTTGTGGGATGGAATTGATTTTATATATTAAGAAAAGGGGTGCGGATGTGAAAAGAATAATATCACTGATAATATGTTTCAGCGTATTTATATGTAGTTTAAATATAGTTAATGCTGAGGAAAATCCTCTTTTCAAAAATATTGTTTCCGATTCCGTAAAAGAATTAATGCAAAACACTGTTATGATAGAGCCCGGTGCACAGAATGCGTTTGTTTACGGTAAAAATATAAGCTTGAAAGAATTTGGTGAAGCGGTAAAAAATGGAGACAGTATATCTGTAAGTACAGGTTTTTTAAAGGAGGCTTTTCCCGAGGCTTCAATAACAGGAGAGGTTTGCGATTTAAACGAATTTGCTGAAGAAAATAATCTTACCGTTACAGAAAAAAACGGTATATACTATATATCAGGCAATGATTATGAATTGCCTTCTGAAGTATCAAGAAATATCAGTATCTTTTTTGGAATATATGTGAAAAACGGCTCAAAAGGTTCGGGAAGCTTTGAAAATCCGGTTGGCAGTATTCAGGCAGCAAAAAATGTTATACAGGAAGTAAAAAAATCCATAGGACTGCCTGACGGTGGAATTACAGTTTATTTCAGAGAGGGAAATTATACCGTTACAAATACAATACTTTTCAATGAAAGCGACAGTGGTATGGAAGGCTCACCAATAACTTACACTCGTTATAAAAATGAAAATGTTGTAATAGAGGGTGGAGTCAGCGTACTGGGAAGCGAATTTACAGATGTAACAGATTCCAATATGAAGAAAAAACTTCCTGATGTTGATAAAGTTGTTTGTGTGGATCTTACATCAAAACTGGAAGGATTTAATGATATATTTAAAACCGCAGATCCTCTTACATGGTCTTTATATTATAACAATTCAGCACTGATACTTGCCCGTTGGCCTAATGATCAGATGGCATATACGGGAGAAGTATTAAGACCTGGTAAAAACAGAGGAGAATCCTTTGAATTTGTAGTGGGTGACACAAGAATAAAAAACTGGCTGCTGGAAGATGACCCGCGTATGATAGGCTGGTTTGCATATACATGGGCAAATGAAAAAAGAAAGATAATAGAAATTGATACAACAACACTGTCAATAAGCTCTGACGATTATGCAGAGAGGGGAATATCCTCAAATAAGGAATATTATGTGTATAATATGGCTACTGAACTCAATGCTCCGGGAGAATATTATTTTGATACAAAAACAAACTATCTTTATCTGTATCCGTTGGAAGGAGATGCAAATGACTCGGGATTTTTGAAAAATAAAGTTCAGTTTTCCTTGTTGTCGGATGATATGCTGAAATTTGACAGGGCAGAATATATAAATATAGAACGTCTTAACTTTGAAAATTCACTGGGATACTGTATTAATGTTCTTGATACCTGTAAAAACATTGAAATTAAG
>CASFSH010000436.1 GCA_949297205.1 uncultured Bacillota bacterium
GTTTTACATTCATATACTTTTGAAAATAATCTGTTCAGATTTTCCGCAGACATATTATCTTCATACAGTCCCCATCTGTATTTCATTTTTCTGTCATTATCGGTAGGCGCTCTCCAAAGAGTAAGACGAACACAGTCATCAAGCATCTCTTCCCCATTTTTAACAATGGATATGAAATTGCCGTACATTTTGCTGAATGTGTATTTTACCGTATCCGTTACCGCATATATATTATATTTATCTTCGGTAAACGCTACGCCTTCATCCAAAATAACCTGAGGTTTAACCTCTTTTATTTCATGCTGAACAAATCCGCGTTCATATCGGTTTTCATACTGATACAAATTCAGATACACTCCGTATTTTGCGTCCCTGTTCATGTTGAAAGGAATATCTATTTCAACCGTTTTATGAGGATTTACATCTATTTTTATATCTTTTTCCTCTATAACTTTTCCGTCCACCGACAATTGAAGCTTAAAATCATATTTAATAAGATTTGTAAAATCATAACGGTTTGTAATAAATAATCTGTTATTTTTAAATTCTGTTGTGAAATACTGATAACTGTATTTTGCATTAAGAGAGCCGGCTTTAAAGCTTCTGTCATGGAAAACAAGACCGTCGCAGCAGAAATTGCCGTCATTGGTAAGTTCACCGAAATCTCCGCCGTACTTTGGCACTCCGTCCACAACTACGGTATGGTCTGTCCATTCCCAGATACAGCCGCCTATGTATTTAGGGCTTGAATACATAATCTCCATATAATCATGAACATCTCCGGGACCGTTTCCCATTGCGTGAGAATATTCACATAAAAATACAGGATGTTCAAGCATTTTATTATTTATAAGTTCTTTTAAATAATCAATATGCCAATACATTCCGGAGAATAAATCAGGAATATCCTCATAACCCTGTCTTGATGCGTCTTCGCAGTGAATCAGACGGGACGAATCACGGTTTCTGATCCATTTGATCATGCTTCTGTGGTTTTGACCGTGACCGCTTTCGTTTCCTGTAGACCATATAATAACGCAGGGATGATTTTTATCCCTTTCAACCATTCTTACGGCACGGTCAAGAAACGCACCCTTCCAATCGGCCTTATTGCTTATCCAGTCATTCGGCCTTATCTTGTCATCATAACCGTATCCCGTATTTCTCGAAACAAAACCGTGTGTTTCAAGGTCAGCTTCATCTATTACATAAAATCCCATTTCATCACACATATTTAAAAATTCGGGTGTGGGAGGATAATGTGACGTACGGATGGTGTTTATATTCAATTCTTTCATTTTTAAAAGATCATTTCTAATATCTTCGTCCGACATGGTATAGCCTTTGTACGGATGTGTGTCATGATGATTGACGCCCTTTAACTTTACACTCACTCCGTTTATAAGCAATTCAAATTTATCTGAAATTGCAACGGTTCTCATTCCGATTTTTACAGGTATAAACTCTGTTTTGCCCTTTATCACAACGGTGTACAAATAGGGATTTTCCGCATTCCATAGCACAGGATTTTCAAGATCTGCGATATTCCCGTCTGCGTCATAAATTTCATAATTGCTGCAGGATACAAAGATATTTTTATCATCTGCGCTGACATCTATATCTTTAATATGATTTTTTTCTCTTGACAAAAGATATACATCTCTGAAAATACCGTTAAATCTGAAAAAATCCTGATCCTCAAGATAGCTTCCGAAACACCATTTTAAAACCTTAACCGTAATTTCATTGCTTCCCGTTTTCAGATACTTTGATATATTAAATTCGGACTGTATATGCGAGCCCTGAGAAAAGCCCACATACTCACCGTTTATGTAAAGCTCCAGACATGATGATACACCTTCAAACACTATGTATGTTTCACGCTGGTTCCAATTATTGTCAATTTCAAAATGTCTTCTGTAAACACCGCACGGATTTTCATCAGGCACATAAGGCGGGTCAACAGGGTACGGATAATTTACGTTGGTATATCCGGGGGCTTCATAGCCGTGCATCTGCCAGCACGACGGTACGGGTATTTTATCCCATTGTGTTATATTATCGCACACATCAATATCTCTTTTAAAGAATTTAAAATCCCATTCTCCGTTTAACAGCATATAATATTTTGATTTGTTTCTGTTTCCTTCCAATGCAGCCTCAAGGGACTGATACGGAATATAGTATGATCTTTGCGCTTCACGATTTTCATGAAGTCTTTTTGGATTTTCGTAATTTCTCATTTGATTTCTCCTCGAATTATGCATAAATTATGCCGCTGCACACATAAAAATACTACAGCGGCATCACACATATTATATGTAATTAATTACAAAAAGTCAATAGGTTTTTTAATATTTTCTTACTTTATTTGGACACAGGAATCAGCAGCTTCTGACCGTATGAAATATCATCGTTGTCCAGTCCGTTTATGCATTTTATATCCTCTGTTTTAACGGCATATTTTTTGCCTATATTCCATAATGTATCTCCGTTTTTAACAAAATAAATAATAATATCCTTTTTTTCCTGTCTTTCGCAGGTATCCATTTCGGTTATCATTTTTATCTTTTCTTTTTTGGTAATTCTTATATCCTGTTCAAGGGTGCATCTTAATTCAATTTCCCCTGCCGCATTTAAGTTATAGCTTAAATATTCAACGGATATATCGGCATCATATATCATATTTCCGTTTGCCGCAGGACAATCAAAAGAGAATCCGAAAGGTATATCTTTCTTAAAGCTGTAAACGGCACATTTCGGATTATCGGTAAGATAAAGTACATACACCTTTATTTTCCCTTCCGTTATTACCTTCTCGTTTTCCGAGGTAATCTTTGTCATTTCAGCTTGAGCAATTACATTGTATACCTTTATCAGCTTCGGAAGTTTCGGATCGGGTGAAATTACTTCTTTGATATTGGACTGAGATTTTATTTCATCAATATATCTTTTCAATGTAATATCATTATATTTAATATCTGTATCCATTCCCGGACAATAGCAATCGGATATCATATTAAACTCTGCTTTTCTGCACGCTCTTAGTGATGCATTAATCAGACATTCAATATTTATTACCCTCAAATCACCGTCATTATCCTCGCAAAGCTCCGATGAAATGTCAGCCACTGTCAGATCAAGCATACAGCTGTCATTCTCCGATAAATCATATACGTCAAAAACCTCGGTAAAAGGAAATTCCGCCTCACAAAAATCCACACCGCAATCGGACGTTGAATATAGTATGCAGGCCTTTAAAACTCCCTTTGCAATCAATTTTCCCGAAACTGCTTTTATTTCCTTGTCGCATATCTTGCAGTCAGTTTTTAAAATCTCTTTAACAGATTGTTTTCCCGACGCAATTTCCATACTGTCACGTACAATAAAATCGCAGCTTTCCTGGGCACTTATGGTGTCAATTGTTATGGGTTCATTTATATATTCTCCGCACTCTCCGTTAAATCCGCACGGAATCTCTATTTTTCTTTCTCCCACAACCTCATAGTCGCAGGTAACGGTTGCCTTGACAGACAATTTTCTCGAATTAAGAAGGGTAAATTCGACTCTGCTGACATCACAATTGATTTTTAACATCATTTCCGGCAGAATTTCAGGGTTTTCCATTCTGTCCTTAAAGTTAAATGACGCTTTGATACATCCTATGGTTTCTTCTTCGCTGTCCGGTATGTATAAAATATTTACATTAAGCTTTCCCTGAACATATACCGCTCCGTTTGTAATACCTTTATCGGTAAGACCTGCAGATGCGTCTACCTGTAAAACTTTCAGAACATCGGGTTTTATGTCCGGCACTATTACATCCCCGTCTACTGATATTCTTTCACTTCCGGTATGAACCACTTCAAAATATTCTTCATTTTCTTTGATCAGTTCCATAATTATCTTCCTTTCTGTTAAACATATCTCAATTAATAATATGCACAAGCCGTTATGTTTATGATTGTATGGCAAAATATATTGAAAAATTTTTATTCATTTTGATTGAAGCAAAAAACCAAAAGACAAATTATAACGGCATTAAAAAGACATTCATTACCTTAAAATATATAGTCATATATGTTTTTGGAAAGATAATACCGAAATTTTTTGTGCTAAAAAAGGGACACTGCATTAAGCAGCACCCCATGACAGTATATTCTTAAACATCAGCACCTATATTCCGTCTGCAAATTCTGCGTCAAAGAACCTGTACCGGACAATTTTCCGCTATTCAACCGTCAATTCAATTTCCAACGTTTGTCCGTTACGATAAACAAGAAAAATCATTTTATCTCCCGTTGTTAAATTCTTTTTGATTTTGTTTATTTCCGAAAGAGAAGATACCGTTGTTCCGTTTATTTTCATGATAAGATCTCCGTATTTTAATCCTGCTTTTTCGGCAGCGGAATCCTTTACCACATTTTCCACCGTCACACCGTATTCCGCATCACTTCCGCTTATTCCTATATTGAAGCTTTTGGGCATATCAGTATTTTCCAATATGCTTTTAATTATGCTTTTAACATCATCAATAGGTGTAAACAAAGCTATTTCGCTGTTGGATACGGAAAACTTGGCAGTTGACATTCCAATAAGTTCGGAATTTTGATTGAACAGCAAACCTCCGATACTGTTTGAAACATTCGGCGCGTCGGTCTGAAATACATTTACCGTTGTTCCGTCCTTTAAAGTTACGTCACCGTTATATCCACAGATTATCCCGCTTGTAACCGGGAAAACAAAACTATCGGAAATTCTGTTTCCCACAGCATATATCTTTTCGCCT
>CASFSH010000437.1 GCA_949297205.1 uncultured Bacillota bacterium
AATATATGAGGCGTTAAGGCAAACCGGATTTTCAAATTTGCAGAATTTCGGACAGCTGCACAATATGTCGTGGGATGATTAGGATTAATGAATAATGTTATGTATATAAATGGAATAATAGTAAGAAGAAAGGAAGATTAAAATGGGAAAGTATAAAATTTTTGTTGATACGGGAGCGGATATGCCGGAGGAAACGGCTAAGCAGAATGATATAGGAATTATAAGATTTCTAAGTGTATTTGGCGATGAATCCTATGTTACCGGAACTGAAATTAATAATGAGGAATTTTACAAAAAGCTAAACAGTTATAATGGAATACCAACAACAGCACAGACACCGTACGGAGAGTTGTATGATATTTTAAAAGAAGCAAGCCTTGAATATGATACGGTAATTTACTTTGTATTATCTTCAAATGCAAGCGGTCAATATAATTCCGCGTGTATGGTGAAAAACGAAATTCTTGAAAATGACAATCCAAAGGCAGATATCAGAATTTTTGATACATTGAGATTTTCTGCATTTATTACAGGTGCTGCAATTTATGCAAAGCAACTTCTTGATGAAGGAATGAATGTTGATGAAGTCCTGGATAAGAGCAGAGAATACCTTGAATCATGGGAAGCGTATATATTAGTTGATACTTTAAAATATCTTGAAAAGGGAGGAAGAATCACAAAGACAAGTGCAATTGTCGGATCCCTTCTTGATATTAAACCTGTATTAACAATAAGAAACGGATTGGTTGAACCTGTTGAAAAAATAAGAGGAAGAAAAAAAATATATAAAAAATTAACTGACTTAATAAAGGAAAACCCGAATTTTGATAAAGATTCAGGAGAATTTATGATAGTAGAGTCCAATAAGGAATATGCACAAGAGATGTTTGAAACATTAAAGGCTGAATTTGGAATTAGTAACGTAGTATACCATATTGAGCTTGGACCGGTTATCGGAACCCATATCGGTCCCGGAACAATAGCAGTATTATTTAAACTGAAAAAGAAATAAAATACAATAGTGGTGTAAGGGATTACGAAAGGAAGGATTTTTGGTGAAGTACATTGTTGTTTTGGGTGACGGAATGGCAGATTATGCCGTAGACGAATTCGGGGGTAAAACTATTCTTGATGTTGCGGATAAGCCCAATATGGATTATATGGCATCTCATGGTGAATTGGGAATGGTAAAAACCGTAGCTGAAGGAATGAAACCCGGAAGTGACGTAGCAAATCTTTCTGTTATGGGATATGATACAAGAAAATGCTACAGCGGACGATCACCGCTTGAAGCGGCAAGTATAGGAGTAGACCTGAAAGATACGGACGTAACATTCAGAACAAATCTTGTTACGTTGTCCGACGAGGAAAATTATGAGGATAAAACAATGGTAGATTATTCTGCCGGAGAAATAACAACTGATGAAGCAAGAGAATTAATGAAGGCCATAAATGATGAACTTCATACAGACAGATATACATTTTATGCGGGTGTAAGCTACAGACATCTTTTGGTGTGGGATAAAGGTTCAACAAACGTTAAATTGACACCTCCTCATGATATTTCGGATAAAAAAATAACAGACCATCTTCCTGAAGGTGATGGTGCTGCAGAATTGCTGGAAATGATGAAAAAAAGTGTAAAAATTCTTGCAGAACATCCAGTAAATAAGAAAAGAATCGAACAGGGAAAAAGGCCGGCAACTTCAATATGGCCATGGGGAGAGGGTACAAAGCCTGCTCTTGAAAACTTTGAAAAAAAATACGGAATGAAAGGCAGTGTAATTTCAGCCGTAGATCTAATAAAGGGAATAGCAATTCTTGCAGGCATGGATTCCATTGATGTGGAAGGTGCAAACGGAAATCATGATACAAATTACGAGGGAAAAGCGGAAGCTGCGTTTAAGGCTTTAACACAGGACGGTTCCGATTTTGTATATATTCATTTGGAGGGCCCTGATGAATGTGGCCACAGAGGTGAAGCGGAAAATAAAAAATATGCTGTGGAAATGATTGATAAAAAAATAATAGGATATTTAAGAAATAAATTGGATGAAGAAGGTATAGAATATAAAATGATGATTTTACCGGATCATCCTACGCCTATTAGCCTGAAAACACATGTAAGTGATCCCATACCTTATATTATATATGATCCTGCAAAGGAAGAAAATACAGGAAAAACATATAATGAAAAAAATGCAGAGCATACAGGAAATTACATAGAACAGGGATATAAATTAATGGCACATTTCCTGGATAAAGAATAACGCGTAAAATAAGCGGCATTTTTGCTTGTTGCGGAGTACTAAAATACGTAGAACTTGTTAACATGTACTTTACTTGCTTTTTTCCGCGTTAATATTGTTATCAATTATAGCATCAAAGATTGATATAATAAAAGCGAGCTTGGTATAAAGGTGTGATTCTAATGAAATTTAAAAAATTTGCTGTAAAAATGCTTGTTACCGCTGTTATTTTGATAATATTGGTAATATGTGCAATAATATTTTTGCCGGATATATTTTCCGGAATACTTTATTTAATAAGTTTGTTCGCACCGTTTTTGTTGGCTTTGTTGATTTCTTTTGCGGCAAATCCTTTGGCCGAAAAACTGCAGAAAAAATTTAAATTGCCCAAAGGACTTACGGCAGTTCTTGTAATTATATTAATCGTAGGTATTGTTGGCGGAGCATTGGTGGGCATTATATGGAAGCTGGCATCCGAGATAAAAAGCATTTATCTTCAGTTCCCCGATATTTATGAAAATGCAGTTTCATTTTTTGAAAATATGAAACATAACTTGTCCGATTTTTATGGCAGCCTGCCATTGGATGTTCAGAATGTACTTGATAATATCGGAGATGATATAAAAAACAGTGCGACAGAGTTTATTAATGACAAGTACAAGCCGGTTATGTCAGGAGCCGGAAATGTGGCAAAGGCACTGCCGAGTATATTTATAGGTGTAATAGTTTTCATATTATCACTGTATTTTATGATTTCAAATGAGATGGGCGTAAAGAATTTCCTGAAAAAAATAATGCCTGAAAAAATAATGACGGGAATGCGTAAAATCGGGAGTGAAATAAAAAAATATCTTGGCGGATATGTAAGAGCACAGCTTATAATTATGTCAATTGCGTTTGTCATAATTATGGTGGGATTAATGATACTTGATGTTCAGTATGCCATGCTTATAGCATTGGGTATAGCAGTGTTTGACGCCTTACCGTTTTTCGGAAGCGGTGCAGTTCTTATTCCCTGGGCGGTAATAAGTTTTATCAGTTCCGATATAAGAATGGGTATTGGAATGGCAATAATATATATTGCGGTTATTTTGACAAGACAGATGATTGAACCGAAAATAGTGAGCAGCAATATAGGAATGAATCCATTGCTTACATTGATGTCAATGTATATTGGATATAGAATTTTTTCAATCGGCGGTATGATATTAGGCCCAATATTATTAATGTTAATAATCAGTTTTTATAAGGCAGGTGCATTTAACGGTCTTATAGGTCTGACAAAGAAATTATATATATATATAAAGAACGAAATAAAAGAATTATTTCAATTTATTACCATGAGATAAGAGGAGAATGATTATGGACAGAAAAAAATTTTATATTACCACAGCGATAGCGTACACTTCAAGAAAACCGCATATCGGAAACACTTATGAAATTATCTTGACCGATGCAATAGCAAGATACCGCCGTTATATGGGCGATGATGTGTTCTTTTTGACAGGAACGGATGAACATGGACAGAAAATTCAGGAAATCGCCGAAGCTGCAGGGGTAACTCCTAAGGAATATGTTGATAAAATTGCGGCACAGATTAAGGATATTGCAGATATGCTTAATATAAGCTATGATAAATTTATAAGAACAACCGATGATTATCATGTTGATGCAGTACAAAAGATATTTAAAAAATTGTATGATCAAGGTGATATATATAAATCCGAATATGAAGGATGGTATTGTACGCCTTGTGAGTCTTTCTGGACAGAAACTCAGCTTGTTGACGGAAAATGCCCCGACTGTGGAAGAGAAGTTAAAAAGACAAAGGAAGAAGCATATTTCTTTAAAATGAGCAAATATCAGGACAGACTTATGAAATATATTGAAGAAAATCCTGATTTCATTCAGCCTGAATCAAGAAAAAAAGAAATGGTAAATAATTTCTTAAAACCGGGATTGCAGGATTTATGTGTATCAAGGACAAGCTTTACATGGGGTGTGCCTGTTACATTTGATGAAAAGCACGTTGTTTATGTATGGATTGACGCTCTGTCAAACTATATTACCGCACTTGGATATACACCTGAACACAAGGGAGAATTATATAAAAAATATTGGCCTGCAGATGTTCATATAATCGGTAAGGATATTTTGCGTTTCCATACAATTTACTGGCCGATAATGCTTATGGCTTTGGGTGAGCCTTTGCCGAAACAGGTTTTTGGACATCCCTGGATGCTGTTTGGCGAAGAAAAAATGTCAAAATCAAGAGGTAATGTGATATATGCTGAAAATCTCGTAAGACATTTCGGCGTTGATGCGGTAAGATACTATTCTTTGCATGAAATGCCTTTTGCACAGGACGGGAATATTACTTATGAAGTATTCATTACAAGATATAACAGTGATCTTGCAAACACATTAGGTAATCTTGTAAACAGAACAGTTGCCATGATAAACAAATATTTTGACGGAATACTTCAGGATAACAGTGTAAAAGAAGATATAGACAATGATCTCATTGACACAATCAACAAAGCAATGAAAGCTGTTGAAGATAAAATGAAGACTTGGCATATTGCAGACAGTCTTGATGAGATATGGAAAATTGTTGACAGGGCAAATAAATATATTGATGAAACAACACCATGGATACTGGCAAAGGATGAAGCGTCAAAACCGAGACTGGGTGCGGTTTTATACAATCTTGCTGAAACCATAAGAATAATTGCTTCATTGTTGTCCTCTTTTATGCCTTCAACTGCAGAAGCTATAAAAGCACAGATAAACGCAGAAGACATATCATATGAAAGCATTAAGAACTTCGGTGGATTAAAAGTAGGAACAAAAGTTGGCAATCCTGAGCCGTTATTTGCAAGAATTGATGTTGAAAAAAAGCTTGAAGAACTTGCAGAAGAAAATGCTCCTGAGGAAGAAAAGATTGAGATCGCTCCATTTAAAGATTATGTTGATTTTGAAGATTTTGAAAAACTCGATATAAGAGTTGGTAAAGTAATTGAATGTGAAAAGGTTAAAAAATCGGAAAAATTATTGAGATTCACCCTGCAGGTAGGAAATGAAACAAGGCAGATTCTGTCTGGAATTTCAAAATATCATACACCTGAAGAACTTATCGGTAAAAATGTAGTGTTCATTGCAAACTTTAAGCCGAGAAAAATGATGGGATTGGAATCATGCGGCATGATTTTATCAGCAGAACATGATGGGCAGTTAACTGCACTTACTACGATTAAAGATATTCAAAGCGGTGCCGAAATTGTCTGATCGGTACGGTTATTTAAACAAGTGAAAGGATTGTAAAAAAATGAGAATGTCAAAATTATTGGTACCGACTTTGAGAGAGGTGCCTTCAGATGCAGAGATTATGAGTCATAAACTTATGTTAAGAGCCGGATATATCAGAAAACTTGCGGCAGGTATTTATTCATATCTCCCCTTGGGTTTGAGAAGTGAAAGAAAGGCAGAACAGATTGTAAGAGAAGAAATGGACAGAGCAGGTGCTCAGGAACTTTTAATGGCGGCATTGCTCCCGGCAGAGGTTTATCAGGCATCGGGCAGATGGGAAGTATTCGGAGATAATATGTTCAAATTAAAAGACAGAAATGACAGAGATTTTTGTCTTGGGCCTACACACGAGGAATTGTTTACACAAACAGTTATTAATGAAGTACGTTCATATAAGGAATATCCTTTGACCTTATATCAGATACAGACAAAGTACAGGGATGAAGCACGTCCGAGATTCGGTGTTATGAGAACTCGTGAATTTGTAATGAAAGATGCATACAGCTTTGACAGAGATGAAAAGGGCTTGGATGAATCATATAATAAGATGTATGATGCGTATTGCAGAATATTTAAAAGAATGGGACTTGATTTCACAATAGTTGACGCGGATTCCGGTGCTATGGGCGGAAGCGGATCACAGGAATTTATGGTAAAATCACCTGTTGGTGAAGATGGTATTGCCTATTGTGATGCTTGCGGATATGCTGCAAATTATGAAAAAGCACAGTGTATTCCAACTAAGAAAGAATATCCGGAAGGTGATTTGTCCCTTGAAAAGGTTGAAACTCCCGATGTACATACCATTGAGGAATTAGTTTCTTTCTTCGGAACAGAACCTTATGTTTTTGCAAAAACCATTATATATAAAGCTGATGATAAGTATATTGCTGCAATGGTAAGAGGGGACAGAGAAATCAACGAGGTTAAACTGAAAAACTTAGTGGGCTGTGTTGATGACCTCGAACTCGCAGAACCTTTTATGGTAAGACAGCTGACAAATGCAGAGGTAGGATTTGCAGGACCTATCGGATTGGATATAGATGTTTATGTGGATCTTGAAGTGGCAGAAATGAAGAACTTTATTGTAGGTGCAAATGAAACAGGATACCACTATAAAAATGTTAATATAAACCGTGACTTTACTCCCGGCACTGTTGCCGATATAAGAGTTATAGAAGAGGGAGATGTTTGCCCGAAATGCGGAAAACCTATTAAAACAGCACAGGGAATTGAAGTCGGACATATTTTCAAGTTGGGTACCAAATATTCAAAGGCTTTGGGTCTTAATTATACAGATGAAAGCGGAGAACCTAAGGTTGTTATAATGGGTTGTTATGGAATAGGTGTTACAAGATGTATTGCTGCTGCAATTGAACAGAATTATGACGATAACGGAATGGTATTGCCGGTGGCTTTAGCACCATACCATGTAATAGTTGTTCCCGTAAACAGCAAGGAAGAAGAACAGATGAAACTTGCTGAAAAGATTTATGACAGTCTTAATGAACAGGGAATTGAAGCGTTGCTTGACGACAGACAGGAACGTGCCGGAGTTAAATTTAAAGACGCAGATCTTATCGGGATTCCTTTGAGAATTGTTGTAGGAAAAAAATGCGAAGATGGAATTGTTGAATATAAATTAAGAACCGAAGATAAAGCTGAAGAAAAAACAATTGAACAGGCAATTAATGATGCGGTGAAATATATAAAATCAAATTTATAAAATAATGAAAGCAGGGAAAAAGCAAAATAAATACTTTTATCCCTGCACATATTTTATTTGATACTGTTGAAGTCTTTTGAATAGTATAATAAAAATTGAAAATAATTTAATAATGTATGGTTCTTAATATATAATATGTGAGCTTGATGTTTATATAAGAAAGATCTAAGATTAACTTAATTCGGATTATATTTTGAAATTAAAATATGTAAGGATATAGATATATGCATAAAACAAAAAAATTATCAAACGGAATAAGAGTTGTCTGGGAACAGATACCGTATGTACGTTCAATCTCCATAGGAGTGTGGATAGGTAACGGTTCAAGAAGTGAAACGATAACTGAAAGCGGAATGTCGCATTATATAGAGCATATGTTTTTCAAAGGAACACAAAAAAGAACGGCAAAACAAATAGCATATGAAATAGATTCCATCGGAGGACAGATAAATGCTTTTACAACAAGGGAATATACATGCTATTATACTAAAACTTTGGATGAACATACAGATATTGCCCTTGATGTTTTGAGTGATATGATATTTTCATCAAAACTTGATATAAATGATATGAATCTTGAACGTAAGGTGATCTGCGAAGAAATAAATATGTATGAGGATGAACCTGAGGAGCTTGTAAATGACCTGATTTTTGAAGCTTGTTACGGTGATACGGCAATGGGAAGGAGTATACTCGGAACAAAGCAAAGTCTTGAAGGTATCAACCCTCAAAATATGAGAGAATATATAAACTCACATTATACATCCGCAAATACGGTTATTTCCGTATCGGGGCATTTTGAAGAAAACGCTTTATATGAACTGCTTGAAAAATATTTTGGAAGAAAAGCTATGTGCGAAAATAAAGTTAAGATGTATGATGGTGTATATATTCCGGGGAATATAAAAATCAGGGAAAAGGATTGTGAACAGGTACAGTTAATTGCGGCGTTTGAAAGTATAGATGTAAAGGATGACAGAGTTTACGGCCTGCTTACACTTAATAATGTTTTCGGAGGGGGAATGTCCTCAAGACTTTTTCAGAATATAAGAGAAAAACGCGGACTTGCATATTCGGTTTATGCATATCATTCTGCATATATAGATACAGGTTTTTTTGGAATCGCGGCAGGTATGGCACCGAATAATCTGAATAAAGTATGTGAACTTATTTCGGATGAGATAAACAATCTGAAAAAATACAGATTGTCTGATGATGAACTTAAAATGGCTAAGGAACAGTTAAAGGGTAATTATATTTTGAGTTATGAAAGTATCGGTGCAAGGATGCAGGCAGCAGGCAGAAATTTATTGCTTGATAAGGAAATAATTTCGCCTGAAGAAGTCATAGACAAGATAAACAGCGTATCCCATGATACAATTGCTGAATTGACTGATATGATTTTTGACAAAAATAAAATGAGTATTGCAGCCGTTGGTGCAATAAAAACCGTTGATAATCTATTTAATATAAAGTAAAAAAAGAGGGATAAAAATGGATTTTAAAAGTTTTATCGGGAACCGCAAGACAATAAATGTTGGTTTTCTTGGGGGTTCAATAACAGAGGGAGCAGGAAGTTCAAATAATAAATTTTGTTATGCAGAACAGGTATGTACAAAATTAGGTAACTTCTATAACGGAGTTGAGTTTAACTGCATAAATGCAGGAGTGGGGGGTACTACCTCTGCATTGGGATTGTTTAGAATGAAAAGAGATTTACTTGATAAAAATCCCGACATTGCATTTATTGAATTTGCGGTAAATGACTCAGATTTGCCTACGACAGGAATATATATGGAAAATATTGTACGAGGAATTAAAAAATACAGGGATATTCCTGTTGTTATTGTGTTAACCATTACAGAAGCTGTAATTAAAAAATACGGAACGGTTAAAGATTCACCGTCAGGACAAAAACATATAAAATTGGCGGATTATTATAATCTGGAATTAATAAATATAGGTGACGGTATGCATGATAAAGCAATGCATGACGGTATTGAGTTCAGTATGCTGTTTACCGACGGAGTGCACCCTAACGATATGGGGCATAATGTGTATTCGGATATTATTATAGAACAATTAAAAAATGTGGACTTTAAAAATACCGATATTAATCAGAAATTGTTATTCGGCAGAGAATTTGAAAACCCCGGATTGCTTATGGGAAACACACTTGCCAATGATACATGGAAACTTTCATATAATAATATGTATGGAAGACTTCCGGATTACATTTATTCCTTTACTCCCGGTGATGAACTTTCTTTTGAGTTTAAAGGTACATTCCTGGGACTTTACTTTACAATTGAAAAGGATACAGGAAGTATAGCGTATAAAATAGATGACGGAGAATGGCAGGAAAAATCATTGTGGGATAGATTTGCACTGCAGTTTAACAGAGCGGCTTTTGACATTCTTTATGAAGAACTTGAGGATAAAATACATAAGGTAACTATAAAGAATATTAATAAAAAAGATGAAAAATCTGAGGGATATTATATTCGTATAGGTGCATTTACCATAGGATAATGAAATTATAATATCTAAATGTTTTATGTAATTTAACTAAAATAAAAATATATTATTGTAAATAATAAACATATACTTTGAGTAAAAAATAAATTAAAAAGTTACAAAATGTTCATTTATGGATTTGAAAATTTTATAAAAAATATTAAAATATTTTCACAAGACTACTTATTACTTGACATAATCAATAAATTGTGATACTATAAGAAAAAATAAGGGAGCACGAGATTATGAGTTATAAATTTGATTTAAACAAATTTATGAATGAAGATGCTTTAAAAAAAGGATCTTTTATTTTTCATGCATTCTTGTTGTTGCCTTTTTCAGATGCTGTTATTGTTGTAGTATCTGTTTTTCTGTATTTGATTAATGGTTTTTTTATAAAAAGCCTTGAATTTGTGTTTAACGTCATTAAGCTATTGGAGAAAATCAAAAATCGGATACAAGAATGCAACTGTATATGTTTTAGTTAATATAATTATTTGATTAACCGAAAAATAAGTTTTGCAGCCCTGTATCCTACAGGGCTTTTTTGTTTAATAGACGTAAGATTATTACGTTCAATTCTATTGTATTTTAAGCCTTTTGGCTTTAAATAGATTATTTTCTTAAAAAGGGGTAATAGATTATGAAAAAAACAACGAAATTGTTTAGCTTATTATTGACCGCTGCAATTGCTGCAACATCACTTGCAGGCTGTGGAAATAATGGGGAAGAAACAACAAACGGAACCGATGATTCGGCGTCAACTTCAACACAAGCTATTAAAATCGGTGGTATAGGACCTTTAACAGGCGGTAATGCTATTTATGGACAGGCAGTTAAAAATGCTGCCGAAATTGCAGTAGAGGAAGTTAATGCATTGGGCGGAATTCAATTTGAACTGCAATTCCAGGATGACGAAAGTGATGCGGAAAAGGCTATAAATGCATATAACAAATTAAAAGACTGGGGTATGCAGATTTCTTTGGGAACAGTAACAACACAGCCTTGTATTGCTTTATCTACAGAACTGAATGCAGACAGATATTTTGCACTGACTCCTTCTGCTTCATCAACAGATGTTTTGGGCGGACAGCCTGATAAAGACGGAAATGTTACCATTCCTCGTAAAGACGTAATGTTCCAAATGTGCTTTACCGATCCTAACCAGGGTACAGCTTCCGCAATGTATATAAAGGAACAGAATCTTGGTCAAAAAATAGGTATTATTTACAATAACTCAGACGCTTATTCAACAGGAATATATCAAAAATTCCAGACAGAAGCAGATGCATTAGGTTTAGAAGTTGTTTCAGTTAAAACATTTACCGATGACTCAGCAAATGATTTTACATCACAGCTTAACGATATTAAAGCCGCAGGTGCAGATCTTATCTTCCTTCCGATTTATTATACACCTGCTTCATTGATTTTGTCGCAAGCAGATAAAATGATGTATGATGTTAAATTCTTTGGTGTTGATGGTATGGATGGTATTTTAACACTTAAGAATTTTGATACTTCATTGGCAGAGGGTGTTATGTTGTTAACTCCGTTTACTGCAGACGCTCAGGATGAACTTACAAAGAATTTTGTTGCAAAATATCAGGAAAAGTTTAATGAAACACCAAACCAGTTTGCAGCAGATGCATATGATTGTATATACGCAATTTATGAAGCATGTAAAGCAAAGAATATTACAGCTGATATGAGTCATGAAGATATTTGTGACGCACTTATTGAACAATTCACTAGCCCTGATTTCAAAATTGACGGTCTTACCGGTACAGGCATGACATGGTCAGAAACAGGAGAAGTATCAAAGGATCCTAAGGGTATGGTTATTAATAACGGCGTATATGTTGGTATGTAATTTTTTCTTAGGGTAAAACAAAGAGAAGAGAAAAAATTCTCTTCTCTTTTATGCATTTAGTGAGATGCCGGATATGAAAGCAAAATCATTAAAAATAAAATTTTGTTGAGGTGTGGGTATGACTTTTATTTCTAACTTAATAAGCGGAATAAGTCTTGGAAGTGTGTATGCTATTATAGCATTGGGGTATACAATGGTTTACGGTATAGCAAAAATGCTTAATTTTGCTCACGGAGATGTTATAATGGTCGGTGCATATATTTCATTTTGTGCTTCGACATATTTGCATTTGCCGCCGATTGTATCCATTGTTATTGCAATGATAGTTTGTACAATATTGGGTATTGTTATAGAGGGATTGGCATATAGGCCGCTTCGTAGAGCTTCGTCACTTGCTGTTCTGATTACCGCTATCGGTGTGAGTTATTTTCTGCAAAATGCAGCTCTGTTAATCTGGGGCAGTACACCAATGACTTTTAGTTCAGTTGTGGGATTTGATTCTATTCCTTTATTTGACGGAGGATTAATTGTAACATCGGAATCCATAGTTACTGTTATTGCTTGTATAATTATTATGATATGCCTTACATTGTTTACACAGAAGACAAGAATAGGAAAAGGAATGAGAGCGGTTTCAGAGGATAAAGATGCTGCGGAATTAATGGGTATTAATGTTAATGTAACCATTTCGATAACTTTTGCAATAGGAAGTGCATTGGCTGCTATTGCCGGAGTTTTATTATGTTCCGCATATCCGATTCTTACTCCTACAACAGGTTCAATGCCGGGCATAAAAGCGTTTACTGCGGCTGTATTCGGAGGTATAGGTTCAATACCCGGTGCAATGCTTGGCGGAATACTTCTTGGCATTATTGAGATTTTCAGTAAATCATATATTTCAACCGAATTATCTGACGCTATAGTTTTTGCGGTTTTGATTTTGGTGTTACTTATTAAACCAACCGGTCTTTTGGGTAAAAAAATGACTGAGAAAGTGTGAGGTGTGATATGAGTAGAATAAACAGTAAAATCAGGAATTTAAATAAGTTCACGCTCACAAATATCGAGTCCTATTCAATTGTTATAGTAGCATATATTGTAATCTCACTGTTAAATAATTTTGGAAAGATAAATAATTCCATCAGCGGACAGCTTGTACCTATTTGCGCATATATTGTTATGGCAATATCTCTGAATTTGACTGTGGGATTTTTGGGAGAACTTAGCTTAGGTCATGCGGGATTTATGAGTGTAGGAGCATTTGCCGGTGTTATTACAGCTTCATGTTTACAAGATGTAATACCGTCAGATATATTAAGACTTATAGTATCAATTATATCCGGAGGTATTTTTGCAGGAATAGCTGGATTGATAATAGGAATACCTGTTTTAAGGTTACGCGGTGATTATCTTGCAATAGTTACTCTTGCATTTGGTGAAATTATAAAAAATATAATTAATTGCTTATATGTTGGAATAGATACATCAGGCCTTCATATTGGCATGACAAGTATTGAAGCTTTAGGAATGACAAACGGAAGAATAATTTTAAATGGCCCTCAGGGTGCTGTGGGAATAACGAAACTTTCAAGTTTTACGGCAGGCGTGATTTTAATTATTTTTGCATTATTTGTTGTTTTGAACTTTGTTAATTCTAAAACAGGAAGAGCGGTAACTGCTATTCGTGATAATGCAATTGCTGCAGAATCGGTAGGTATCGGACTTACAAGATATAAGCTGACTGCATTTATAGTATCGGCAGTTTTGGCAGGTATGGCAGGAGTTTTATATGCAATGAATTTTTCATCAATCGTTGCCAAAAAGTTTGATTTTAACACATCAATTCTTATATTGGTATTTGTTGTACTTGGAGGTATGGGAAATATTGTCGGAACAATTATTGCAACAACGGTATTATATATGTTGCCTGAACTTTTGAGAGAGTATGCAGATTATAGAATGCTTATTTATGCTATTGTTCTTATACTTGTCATGTTACTTACAAATAGTGAAAAAACAAAACAGATAAAAGAGCAGATTATGTTGAAACTTACACGTAATAAAAAATATGAAGAACGGGAGGGTGGAAATAATGTCTAAAATGATACCGGTTCCAAGTAATTCTATTATTCCGGAACGTGATTCTGATAAAAAACCTATTCTCGAAACCCTCCATCTTGGAATTGATTTTGGAGGACTTACAGCAGTTGATGACTTTACTTTAACTGTTGGACGTACCGAAATAGCAGGACTTATTGGTCCTAACGGTGCAGGAAAGACGACAGTGTTTAATTTGCTTACAAATGTATATCAGCCTACAAGAGGCACTATAATGTTAGACGGTGTGTCTACAGCAAAGAAAACCGTTGCACAGGTAAGCCGTATGGGTATAGCAAGAACTTTTCAGAATATACGACTGTTTTCAAATATGTCGGTTATAGATAATGTAAAGGTTGGACTGCACAATTCTATTGATCAATCGCTGTTTTCTGCAATTACTCATTGTTTTGGGTATAGAAAGAGTGAGAAAAAATCAAGAGAAGAAGCTCTTGAATTGCTTGATTTCTTCAGCATGGCTGATTGGGCAGATTTTCAGGCAGGATCTCTTCCATACGGTGCACAAAGACGTCTTGAAATAGTACGTGCACTTGCAACACATCCGGGCATTATACTGCTTGATGAGCCGGCAGCCGGAATGAATCCGTCAGAAACCGCAGAATTGATGGAAAATATTCGTAAAATCAGAGATACTTTCCATATCGCCGTAATGCTAATAGAACATGATATGAATCTTGTAATGAATATATGTGAGGGAATTTGTGTTCTTGATCACGGAAAGATTATTGCAAAGGGAACACCTGATGAAATAAAATCTAATCCAAAGGTTATCGAAGCATACCTCGGAAAGAAAAAGGAGGCATGAAAAAGATGCTGAAGGTAGATAATATTAATGTATATTACGGTCAGATTCATACCTTAAGAGATATATCTCTTGAAGTAAAAAATGGAGAAGTTGTTGCATTGATTGGTGCAAACGGTGCAGGAAAAACCACTACATTAAGAACAATTTCGGGACTTTTACGTTCAAAAACCGGAAGTATTACACTCATGGATGAGGATATTTCTCATACAGAAGCTCATAAGCTTGTATCAAAGGGATTGGCCCACGTTCCGGAAGGACGTCATGTATTTTTACAAATGACAGTTCAGGAAAATCTTGAAATGGGGGCATATACAAATCCGTCAAATATTAAAAATGGAATTGAAGATGTTTTTGAAAGATTTCCACGTTTGAAACACAGAAAAGATCAGATTGCAGGAACACTTTCCGGTGGAGAACAGCAAATGCTTGCTATGGGCAGAGCTTTGATGAGTAAGCCGAAAATTCTAATGCTTGACGAACCGTCAATGGGTCTTTCACCTATTCTTGTTCAGCAAATATTTGATATTATAAAAGAACTTAATCAAGCCGGAACTACTATTTTGCTTGTGGAACAAAATGCGGAAATGGCACTTCGTATTGCTGACAGAGCTTATGTACTCGAATCTGGAATAATTAAGCTTTCGGGAACGGGACAAGAATTGGCTAATAGTGATGAAATCAGAAAAGCATACCTCGGAGGATGATTTTTTTAAAAATAACTTTTAATAATAACTGTTGATGCAAAAATATTTGCGTCAACAGTTATTTTCTTATATTCTTATTCACATTTATAAAACTTTATCATATCTTATATTAGAGGTTAAACAGAATTAATGTCTTTAATTCTGTGGCTACCTGTTTATAATATATGAAAGGATGTATAACAATGAGTGACAGAAATAATAACTGCTCAAGCAATTTTACGGGTAATGCCGTAAATGA
>CASFSH010000438.1 GCA_949297205.1 uncultured Bacillota bacterium
ATGACGAAAATGCTGCAGACAAATTTGCAATAGTATTTGCCGCAATGGGTGTAAAGCATGACGTTGCAAACTATTTTAAAAAATCCTTTGAGGAAAGCGGAGTTTTAAATAAGGTTGTTATGTTTTTGAATCTTTCAAACGATCCGGTTGTTGAGAGAATTATAACACCAAGATGTGCCCTGACGGCAGCAGAATATCTTGCGTACAAACATGATATGCACGTTTTGGTTATATTAACAGACATGACATCATATGCAGAGGCACTTCGTGAAATTTCTTCATCAAAAGGTGAAGTGCCGTCAAGAAAAGGATATCCGGGTTATCTTTATTCGGATCTTGCTTCATTATATGAACGTGCCGGGATTATAAAGGATGCAAAGGGCTCTGTTACCCAGGTACCTATTTTGTCCATGCCTAATGATGATATTACACACCCTATACCTGACTTGACAGGATATATTACAGAAGGTCAGATAGTTTTAGGCCGTGAATTATCTATGTCAGGTGTTTATCCTCCGGTATCAATTCTTCCGTCACTGTCACGTCTGATGAAGGACGGTATAGGTGAAGGATTTACAAGAGAAGATCATTCTGCATTATCAAATCAATTATTTTCTGCTTATTCAAGAGTAAATGATGCAAAGAGCCTTGCTTCGGTTATCGGTGAGGATGAATTAAGTGATATTGATAAAAAATATATAGAATTCGGTAAGGCCTTTGATGCACAGTTCCTTACCCAAGGACAATATGAAAACAGAAGTATAGAGGAAACTCTTGATTTGGGATGGAAGCTTCTGGGAATTTTGCCTAAGTCAGAACTTGACCGTGTATCCGATGACATACTTGATAAGTATTATAAACCATATACGGAACAGTAAATTATTCCTTACAAAACTTGATTTTACGGTAAAAGGAAGTGTTTAATTATGGCAAAAATACCTGCACCTACGAAGGGTAATCTTATGGCGGCGCAAAATACACTCAGATTATCCAGACAGGGATATGAAATGCTTGACAAAAAACGTAATATTCTTATTAGAGAAATGATGAGTCTTATAGATAAGGCAAAAGAAGTAGAGGCAAATATTGAGGAAACCTTTCATGTTGCATACATGGCACTTGAAAGTGCCAATGTTATGATGGGATGTGAAAAAGTTTACAATATAGCACACAGTGAGGAACTTGAGGAAAGTATACAGATACAGCTGCGAAGCGTTATGGGAGTTGAACTTCCGGTTATTAAATCGGCGGAAGAACAGCTACAGCCTGAATATAGCTTTTACGAGACCACATCAGCATTTGATGAAGCGTTTGTAAAATTTTTAAAAGCAAAAGAATTATCAATAAAACTTGCGGAAATTGAAAATTCCGTTTATCGCTTGGCAATCAATATAAAGAAAACTCAAAAAAGAGCGAATGCATTAAAGAATATTACAATTCCAAATTATGAAGAAATCGTAAAGAGCATTTCGGAAGCTTTGGAAGAAAAAGAACGTGAAGAACATACAAGAATGAAAATGATAAAAAAAGATAAATAATTTATCGCACGGAATATCCGTGCGATATTCTGTGAAAAAATAACAGAACCTACCTGATCGGAGGACAAGTTATGAAATATACTAAAAAAATGAGAATGCTGAATGCATACAAGGGAATATTTTCCGACCGGTATCCGGTTGCTCCGGAATTTTGGTATTATTATCCCGCGAAAGTTTTGGGTGTCAGTATGATAGAATTTGAACGTGAGATACCATTTTGGAAATCATTAAATTATGTATTTGAAAAGTATGATTGTGAAGGATGGGGTATATCATTTCCACATATTCAAAATGAAAATAAAGAAGTTTTAACAAAAATGGACGGATATGAAGAAATCACTTCAATAAATTACAACGGAAAAAAGTTTGAGTCTAAAAAATGTTCAGTAAAGATGAACCATCGTGGGTTACAAAATATTTGGCAGAAGACTTGTCAGATTTATCCTATGTAATAGATATGATGATTGATGAAAAAAATACTGTTGATTTTAAACTTGCAAGTGAAGAACATACAAATGTCGGTGAAAGCTATTTGCTTGAATGGTGGCTGGGCGTACCGTTTTTTGATTTTATTGCGGAGCTTACAGGTTTTGAACAGGCAGTTATATATTTTATGGAAGAAGACGAAGATGTATTAAAAAAATACAGAGACAGATATACACAATATCAAAAAAACTTAATACGGCAGGTATCACAAAACACACCTTTTGAAAGTTTTAACATAGGTTGCAGTTATTCGTGTAATTCGCTTATCGGTCCGAATATGTGGAGAAAATGGGATAAACCTTACCTAAAAGAAATAGCAGACGAAGTACATAAGTGTAATAAACTTTTACATATTCATTTTCACGGAAGAAGTATTGAAACTGCAGAAGATTTTAAAGAAATAGGAATAGACTGCGTTTGCCCTTTTGAAAGACCGCCGGGCGGGGATATTGTCGGATTGGAAGGATTAAAATATGTTCGTGAAAAACTCGGAGGAAAAGTTACAATGAACGGAAATGTTCATACAGTGGAAACACTGATCCGTGGAAATGTCCAAGATGTAAAAAGAGAAGTCAGAGAAATTAAGGAAGCCTTTGACGGTGAGCCTCGCTTGATTATCGGAACGGGAGATCAAGTAGGTGTAGAAACCCCGGAAGAAAATATTCTTGCAATGATTGATGAGGCAAAATTATGCAATGAGTAATTGTAATTATGTACTATAAAACGATGTAAATTGAAAATAAAATTATTTTATAAATTATACAAAAAAATTGTAAAAAAAGCTTGACATATAAATAATACTGTGATACAATATAAAAGTTGTCGCTGAGACGTATGAAAAAGTCAAAAAATAATTTAAAAAAATTAAAAAAATGCTTGACAAACGTCGGAATATGTGATATAGTATATAAGCTATCTCACAGAGGAAGCGAAATTGTACATTGAAAAATAAACAGTGCAGAGTTCTTGTCAGTAGAGAAATCTACAATAAAACTATGAGTTTTTTATGACAGAAATTCGGAAACGAAATTTTAAGTCAGTGGTACTATAAAAGTACGAAAAGTTAGAGCTAACAAGTTCTGATAGGAAAGTATACTAAGCGAAAGCTTGATATAACAATTTTATCGAGAGTTTGATCCTGGCTCAGGACGAACGCTGGCGGCGTGCCTAACACATGCAAGTCGAGCGGAGCCATCCGACGGATTTCTTCGGAAAGAAGTTGGTGAAGCTTAGCGGCGGACGGGTGAGTAACGCGTGAGTAACCTGCCCATAAGAGGGGGATAACACAGAGAAATTTGTGCTAATACCGCATATTGAATATTAGCTGCATGGCTGATATTTGAAAGATTTATCGCTTATGGATGGACTCGCGTCTGATTAGCTGGTTGGTGGGGTAACGGCCCACCAAGGCGACGATCAGTAGCCGAACTGAGAGGTTGATCGGCCACATTGGGACTGAGACACGGCCCAGACTCCTACGGGAGGCAGCAGTGGGGGATATTGCGCAATGGGGGAAACCCTGACGCAGCAACGCCGCGTGAAG
>CASFSH010000439.1 GCA_949297205.1 uncultured Bacillota bacterium
ATCGGTTATTTTATCCGATTTAACAAAATTGACCTTTCCGTCATTCCACAAACCGATATATTTATCAATATTCTCTGCGAATCCCGATAAAACCACAGCATTTTTTGCATTCACAGTTTTATACTGTGTGCATATATCCGTTATTTTATCTTTTATACATGAAGGTATTTTATCTGCTGATGCTGTATTGTCAAGTGCTGTTTTTACCGCAGCATAGAACTTCGGCATTCTGTATGTGACAATATCACAATTGCTGTCCAGCCCCATTTCTATCTCGTATGAGGAACTGTTGTATATTCCTTTTTGCGGATAATTATTAAAACCTTGCTCCAAACCCGCATTGTTTTTTATTCTTTCAACTTCATCATTTTTGTCATATAAATTGTATGTAGTTGCGTCACTTATTGTATTATCGGATTTGTCAGACACCTCTATTCGCGGACTTGTTGTATACATTTTATTCAGTACACATTTTTCACTTCCGGAGTTAAATGTCACTGTTGCTCTCGAAAATTCCTCAATATTATCATCTGCCGTTATACCACACGAGCCATTATCAAAATAAAGTCCCACTCCTCCTGCAGCATTACGAATATAATTTTCATTCACGGTACTGCCTTCATGATTTCCAAGAGTGTATATTGCTCCTCCGTCATACAATATTTTATTGACATCATGAATGTAATTGTTTGATATATTACCCTTTCCGCATAAGCCGTAAGAACCCCAGCTAAGTCCATAACTGATTCCCGTATACGGCAGATTGGAAATCTCATTATGGCTGATGTTCAAATTATCGCAATAATAAACAAATATTCCTGTGTTTGAAAATTCATCACAAGCGACGTTGTCTATATAATTATTTTTTATGTTTATATTATTGCATCCTCTGCGTACAATCTGATGCGGCAAATCGGGCGTAAATGAATATATATTCGTTACAGCAAATTCCTTATCATCAAGCGCACGCACCATAAGATAGCGGTATTTTTCCGTATTTGAAATCTTAAAATCCACAATCTCTCCATAATCCGTACTCTCGCCGACCTTTATATAATCGGCAAAGCTTTCATCATTTGAAAGCAGAACCTCAAAGCCCGTTCTGTTTTCCGCCGCAATCTGTTCGGGGTCAAACGCTAAAGCAATTTCACTGAATGTATATTTTCTTGAAAAATCGTATTTAATCCAAGCCTTCTCGCCTCTCCATGTATTGGGATTTGCATAATATTTGTAATTGCTCAGATTTTGCACAGACGTATGGTCAAAGCTTTCATCGGGGTAAAAATTCGCATTTGAATTTTGCGGCATAATAGTCAGACTTGCAAAATTATTGCTACCGTCATCATTATAAATACTCGAAGCCGAAATATACGGATTCAGCAGCATCATATTGTAGTCGGTTTGAGGCAGTCTTTTTATTACGTACTGTACCTTGCTCTTTATCGTCCTTTCGATATGCTCCGTTGCGCCTATATCAATAGCCGATGAGGATAGATTATAAAATGCATTGTTTTCAATATTACAGTTTGATACGTCATTTCTAAGGTTTATCGGAGTCTGAACCATCTCTGTAAAATCATTATTATAAAAATTAATATTATCCGCTCTGTTCAGATAAAACGCACCGTTATCATTTGAATATGTAGCTTTATTTCTTCCGCTGTATGACGGGCCCTGACCGCTGACAAAACGAACATCATATGTTTTATCACAGG
>CASFSH010000440.1 GCA_949297205.1 uncultured Bacillota bacterium
TCCATTCCGCCGCCAATGCGGCGGCACAAATCCTAACGTGTAAAAGAAGCAAGCAGATTGCCGTTTTGAGTGACGACGGCGTATGTGTATACTCCGAGTCACGAAAAAAGGTGAGATGCAAAGCTTATTTTTCACGTTATCTTTTATTTTTACAATTTTTACTTATTTTATACAATTTAATGTATTTCATTGATGTATATAAATTTTTATGTTATAATTATATAAATGGGTTTTAATTTTACTTGAAACGGGGGTATATATTATGAGAGCAATAAAAAGATTTTTTACATTTTTACTTTTGATAATCATTGCGGCGGCAGCAATAATCATATATATGGGATATAACAAATATACCGATGCATTAAAAGAAAAATCTCTTACGACAGCAGTTGAGGAAATTCGCTCTATTGATAATTATACGTCTATTGACGAGGTTCCCGAAA
Organism: uncultured Bacillota bacterium; assembly: GCA_949297205.1. Classification (GTDB taxonomy): domain Bacteria; phylum Bacillota; class Clostridia; order UBA1381; family UBA1381; genus RGIG1988. The sequence continues at coordinate 444 of CASFSH010000440.1, forward strand.
TGTATGTTAATGCCGTAATTGCAACCGAGGACAGGCGGTTTGAATATCATAACGGCTTTGATATAATCGGAACGGGAAGGGCAATTTTAACCGATATAAAAGAAAGAAAACTTGTTGAAGGCGGTAGCACCATTACACAGCAGCTTGCCAAAAATATGTATTTTCCCATGGATAACTCTCCTACAAGAAAAATTGCGGAAATATTTATGGCGTTTAAAATAGAACAGGAATATGAAAAGGACAAAATATTTGAATTATACATGAATACCATATACTTTGGCAGCGGATATTATAACATATTCGACGCTTCAATGGGCTATTTCGGAAAATATCCGTCGGAAATGAATGATTATGAAGCAACTATGCTTGCAGGAGTTCCAAACGCTCCTTCACTTTATTCTCCGAAAGTAAATCTTAATCTTGCTCATAAAAGACAGGAAAAAGTTATTGACTGTTTGCTTGACTGTAATTACATTGAACAGGAACAGGCAGATGAAATATTATCAAAAATTCAGGCTGAAGAGGGGAATGCCCATGAAAACTAAAAGAATTGTATTAAACGGATTATTCTGTGCTTTGGGAGTGTTGTTGCCGCAGGCATTTCATGTGTTCGGTGCAGCATCGGGAATGATTTTTCTGCCCATGCATATTCCGGCTATGATTGCAGGCTTTATATTAGGCCCTGTTTCAGGACTTGTATGCGGCATGATTTCCCCGGTAATCAGCTGTTTTGCGGTTTCCATGCCGGCGTTGTTAAAAATGCCCTTTATGGCATTTGAAGTAGGCGCTTACGGATTTTTCTGCGGTCTTATTTTTAAATTACTTTCAGGAAAAACAAAAAACACCCTTCTGTCGGTTTACATAACATTGATTGTTGCTCAAATATTCGGAAGAATTGTAAATCTTCTGCTTACCCTTGCCGCAGTTTATATTTTAAAACTGGACTCGGTTGCAGTTATTTCGGTATGGACTGCTGTAGTCACAGGTATTCCGGGAATTATTATTCAATGGGTATTTATACCGCCGATTATTTTTATACTGCGTAAACTTCCCATAGTAAAAGAAATTAATTTAACAGCATAAAATTTATTGACAAAGCTGTTAAAAGGCTGTATAATTACGCTGTAAAAAAGCATACATAACAAATTAAAGGATGTGTATATAAATGACTATGACGGAAAAATTAAAAAATGCCGACGCGGCTGTTCTCTACATTGCCGGACAGTCAAACGCTCATGCCCATGCTCAGGCTTTACCTGAGGAGGAAAAACTGCGTTTTGGATTGAAACACGTTTTTACCCTTGACCATCGAATTGACAGAAGTCTTGATAACAAAAGTCTTATATGGCGTCAGTTTACCTCCGAATATAACAATTTAGGAGAACACCAGGACGATACCGCAGCTTTGGGCTATTATACCGCGTTGGAATGGGAAAAACGTATTGAACAGGGCGAAAAACTGCCCGATTTATACATAGTGCAAATTTCAATCGGTGCACAGGGCGTTGCTAACGGAATGTGGAATATGGAAATGGAGAAAAAGCTTGTAAATGATGATGTTACCCCTGTACCTTTATATCATCTTGCAATGCACATTTACAGCCTTGTTTATGAGGATTTAAAAGCACGATATAAAAATCCCGTCGCAATAGGCTGGCATTGGATAGGAAGCGAAAGCGACGCAGTTAAAGAATACGCCGACGTCCCAACAATGCCTGCATATCTTGAGCGTTTTTTTGATGATATGTTTTCTGCCATAGGCTTTGAGTGCCCTGCTTATTTTTACAGACTTGCACATTACAAAAATGACAGCGCATATAAAAAAGGCATTGACCTTATAAATGATATATTTAATAAATATCTCGCAAAACATAAGTCCGGCAAAATGGTGGACTGCACACTCTCTCCCTATTGGAATTTCGACCTTGTCGGCTCGGGAATTTATAACGAGGAAGATAAAATTCATTACCTTTCCCCTGTTCAGAAATGGTTTGCAGACCAACTGTTTGTAAATTTAGAGGATTAATATTTAAGGCTGTTTCACATTCCTTGCGAAACAGCCATTTTTACTTCAATTTTAAATTTGTTTATCTCTGCCTTTAACGACGGGTTTTCAATGTTATTAGTTCCGTCCCATTTTCACCGTTCATAATTTGATAATCAGGCATCAAATATTCTCCGTGATAGCTAAGACCGGTTGTCTGCATAATGGGAATATCAAGTGCGTTATTAAGCATAACTGCGGCTTCTCCTCTTGTTATTGATGTTTCCGACACTGTGTCAACACCCTTTAAAAGTCCCAGAGCTTCTGCGGTTTGTACATATCCGTCGGGATAACCTCCGAGGGTTTCCACATCAGACTGATATCCCAATGCATTTACTATCATTTTTATAAATTCCTCGCCTGTTACCTCCCTGTCCGGTTCGACGGTTTTTTCGTCTGTTCCCTCAATTAAACCCATTTTAATTGCGTGTTTTATGTCTTCATATGCCCAATGGTCGGCTATGTCGGTATAGGATGTTTGCGCATTAATCTGCGTATCAGCGTAATCTTTGTCAAGAGTTCTCAGAATTAAAATCATGGATTCCGCTCTTGTTAAAGTTCCGTCCAATCTCATATTTCCGTCAGGATCGCCTATCATGATTTCCTGTTCTCTCAGTACCTTTGCACTTTCTTCCTCCGAAAGAGGTACAATTTCGGCATTTTCCGAATCAGCTGATTGATTTCCCTCCTCCGTTTCTTCACCTGTTTCCGCTTTTACCGTCTGTATTTCCCCGGCAAGGTCAACAGCCGCATTATTTCCCGCAACTCCGATTTTATATGTTCCAGCTTTTTCTACTTTTATATCAAAAATCTTTGTTGCATTGCCGATAAATTCCAATCCCTCAGTTCCCTGTGTAACATAAGCACCTTCCGTTTCGCTGTAAACATTTAAGTAAAAGTTTATCGGTTCTTCGGAAAATATCAGACGTATGGTATCACAGTCTTCGCCAACCTCTATTTCACTCTGTCCTTTGTCAGAACTGTGAATGGGATTAAACCGGGGATACCTGACATAATTACTGCCGAATTTAAAAGGTTCTGTCTGTTCTTCTGATGCCTGGACTGTATTGTCCGACGTTTGGGAATCGGCAAAAACTCCTGCATTTACAGTTAAAACAGCCGTTATCACCATCGCCGAAAAAATAAATTTCCTTATTTTCATAATACCCTTCCTTTCTTAAACCTGATACATTTTTTAAATTCCGCTCTCTGATTTTAACATAATTATACAATATTCTGTTTGCTTAATCAATAAAATAAACAATTCTTTATTTTATCGTAAAATAATTTTAATGTATGTAATAGCTATGTTACTTTTAATATTGCGGAATAAATTTTACGGCTTGTGCCCGTGTTATAACACCGTCTATATTAAATGTCACACCATCAAGAAAACCATATTCCGTTCCTATTTTTGTATATTTCCGACAGTTATTTATTCCTATCTTTCACGACGTATTTTCAGCGTTATAAGTTCTGTCCCGTTTTCACCGTTCATAATTTCATAATCAGGAGTCAAATATTCTCCGTTAAAGGACATACCTGTAGTTTGCATAATTGGAATATCAAGAGCATTATTAAGCATTACTGCGGCTTCTCCTCTTGTAATGGGAGTTTGAGCCAAGGTGTCAACACCATTTAAGAGCCCAAGAGATTCAGCCGTTTTTACATATCCGTCGGGGTAACCTCCAAGCGAGTCAGCGTCAGGCTGATATCCCAATGCATTTACTATCATTTTTATAAATTCTTCTTTTATTACCTCTCTGTCAGGTTCAATGGTTGTTTCACTCGTTCCGCTGATCAACCCCAAACTCAGTGCGTGCTTTATATCTTCATAAGCCCAGTGATCGGCAATGTCGATATATGGTGTTTCTCCTATAAGCTGTGTATCTGCATAATCCTTATCAAGCGATCTTAAAATCAAAATCATAGCTTCCGCTCTTGTCATAAAGCTTTCCAATCTCATGTTACCGTCAGGATCACCTATCATAATTTCATATTTTTTCAATTCTGCAGCACTGTCTTCTTCCGAAAGAGGAACAATTTCATTCTTGCTTTCTTCGTTTTCTGTGTCAGAGGATTGATTTTCATCTTCCGATTTGTTTTCGTCTTCCGTTTTATTACCATCGGTTTTTTCCGTATCCTCTAAATCTGATTTTTCATTGTCTTTTTGTGTATCTTCTTTATTATCAAGACCTGATAAAATTTCTTCTATTTTTTTGTTTGTTTCCTCCGATTCATTAACCGTATATTCATTTTCTCCGTCAACTAAAACCTCATCTCCGTCCTCATTAACAGTCACATACGGTGTATCACTTTCTTCATTTTGTTCCTTTATGTATTGAGAATATATTTCCTGTTCTTCGTAGCATATATCAAGAAATTCCTGCTGTGTATATGCCTTTCCCATTTCGAGTTCCAGTTTTTCATCATGGGTTACATTTATTTCATAATCTCCTGTGGAATAATACGGAATGATATATTTTTCATCACTGCATACAAATTCAAAAGCGAGCATCTGAATACGCTCTGCTATATATAATGTTCTTATTTTGTCAGGAACGGGAATATTGTTACTTTCGACATATTCCTCTATAACATTTTCATAAGGCACTTTGTAATTTTTAAAAAACAGCACTTGCTCACCCAATTCGGGTTCTATTATACCTTTAAATTCTTCTTCTTCAAAGGAACAAATATATACATCATCAGAATCAATCATCGGAACCATTACAAATACATAACTTCCCATGCTGTTCCTTTCTATAGAGATAAAACTCACATAATGTATGGCTAAAATGTGAGACTTATCTATCTTGTCACTATCAACCTCAAGATTTTCAAGGGATGTGGTGATATATTCCTCAATATCTGCCGCAGAATTTTCTAAAACTTTGGTGTAATCGGCTTCCTCTGCAAATACATACATCATATTCATCATTATAAAAACACTTATAATGATTGATAACAGCTTTTTCATAAATATTCTTCCTTTCATACTATATTTATTTTCTATACCCTTCATTTTCTTTCATGATATAGTAACTGTCTATATCTCTTGCTCCTTTTTCTATTCTTTATTTCATTATATCATATAAATTATTAATGTCTACCCTTTTTGCATAACTTGTCGTTTTGCGTGCATAATTGGTAAAATAAAGAGCCTGAAAATCATTTTCAAGCTCTCTATACACACCAAGTTACCTGTTATTTGTAAAAAATATAAATTAATTTCTTAATCCCATATAAAGGGCATCTAAAATTTGATGCCCTTTATATATATTATATTTTAGCTATTTAATTCAACTATTCTTATTGATTAGCTCACAATATATTTTTATTAA
>CASFSH010000441.1 GCA_949297205.1 uncultured Bacillota bacterium
AATAATTTTTAGCATCGCTATATTTTTTATAATTATTTTTATTGGAGTAAAACTATTTTCAAAAATTATATTAAATATAAAAAAGTAATATATTTTTAATTACATAGGTTTTTATTTTGATTTAAAATGCCGCAAAGTTTGAGAAATCAGCTTTTGCGGTTATTAATTTTATAATGAAATTAATTTATAGCATTTTTATATTTTAAAATAAGAAACTAAACAACAGTTTTTGATTTTGAAATATTTTATTATAGTGTCTAAAATACAGTTTAAATAAATTATTAAAATTTTATGGAAAAATGAAGCGCATTAAAGTATAATTATTATATAAAATATATTAAGATACGGAGGGTGAATTACTATGGATAAAGATAAGTGGAAAATTGGGACTCAAGCCGTTCAGGGTGAATATTGGCCTTCAAATGCCAAGGCAAGGGTCGTGCCTATAACAATGAGCACAACTTACAGATATGATACATGTGAAGAACTTGCAAGAGTTTTCGATCTTGAGCAGGATACTGACATGTATACAAGACTTTCGAACCCAACTACTGATATTCTTGAAAAGAAAATATCACTTATGGAAGGCGGAGTTGGAGCGCTTGCGACATCCTCAGGAATGGCTGCCATAACGCTTGCTGTACTTAATATGTGTAAAAAAGGCGACAGTATACTTGCTGCAAACAATATTTACGGCGGAGCTTATACTGTTTTTACAACTACATTTAAGGATTTAGGCATAGAGGCAATAATGTTTGATCCTGATATAAGCGAAGAAGAAATGCTGTCGTTGGCAAAACCAAACACAAAACTTGTTTATGGAGAATCCATAAGCAATCCTCTTGCTAAAGTACTTGATTTTGATAAATTTTCAAGAGTAGCAAAGAAATTAGGGGTGCCGTTAATGGTTGATAATACATTTGCCACACCTGTTTTATGCAAACCTTTTGAACTTGGAGCAAATATTGTAGTCCATTCAACAAGCAAATATATGGACGGACACGCAGTAGCGCTTGGAGGAGTTATAGTAGACGGCGGAAACTTTAATTGGAATAATGGTAAATTCCCTGATTTTGTTGAACCTGATGAGAGTTATCATGGAGTAAGTTATTTTAAAAATTTTGGCAAAACCGCATACATAACAAAAGCAAGAGTTCAAATGATGAGAAACTTTGGAATGACTCCAAGCCCATTTAATTCATGGCTTATAAATCTTGGATGTGAAAGCCTTCATTTAAGAATGAGACAGCATAGTGATAATGCTTTAAAAATAGCTAAATACCTTGAAAATCATGAAATGTGCGCATGGGTTAAATATCCGGGTCTTGAGAGCAGTCAGTATTATCCTCTTGCTCAAAAATATCTTCCTAACGGATGCAGCGGTGTTATGACATTCGGAGTAAAAGGTGGAAGAGACGCGTCAAGAAAATTTATAAATTCACTTAAGATGGTTGCGCTTGTTACACATGTAGCTGATTCAAGAACATGCGTGCTTCAGCCGGCATCTACAACACATAGACAGCTTTCTGACCAAGAGCTTATAGACTGTGGAATATCACCTGAAATGATAAGGCTTTCCATAGGAATAGAGGATGCAGATGATATTATAGCTGATTTTGAGCAGGCTTTCCAATGCTGCAAATAAAAGTTGTATTTTCATTAAGTAATAAATTAATTTGTTAAGGAGGCGGCTATTTATGATAAACACCGTTGCAATAAGCCAGATAAATATGCTTT